>JBEVKA010000350.1:0-3609 GCA_040509855.1 Steroidobacter sp. | reverse complement strand
GGGCCGGACCAGTTCGGTGTGCGCAAGAGCTTGTTCTATTACGAGCCGCAGCCTCCAGCGGGTTTCAACTACGATCCTGCTTTCGATTGGAAACAATGGTCGGCGTGGAAGAAGTCACAAGCGGACTCCGTGGTTCGTTCCTTCAACTATGTGCACGTCGCCGCCGCGCATTGGGTGCTGTATCGGCTGGCGCGTTATCAGGAAGGATGGGTCAAGGCGCATGACTGGCGCTGGTATCTCGAACGCGCACATCAGACTGCGCTGGCGATGCCACGCCTTGCGCCCGAGTACGCGAAGTTCGGCCAGATGGAAGGCGAAGTGTTCGTCGAGATCCTGCGGGATTTGAAGAGTGAGGGCTTGGCCGCCGAGGCCGCTCAGCTGGAGCAGGCAATGCGCCAGCGCGCCGACGTCTGGCAAGCGGAGGAATATCCATTCGGCAGCGAGATGCCGTGGGACTCGACAGGTCAGCCCGAGGTTTACGCGTGGATGCGCTATTTCGGGAACACAGACAAAGCGGTGCTGACGCGCGAAGTGATCCTGGGCTACGACCCGACGTTGCCGAGCTGGGGCTACAACGGCAACGCACGTCGCTACTGGGATTTCATGTACGCCGGTAAGATCGCGCAGCTCGAACGTCAGCTGCATCATTACGGCTCGGCGAACAACGCTTTGCCGCTACTGGATTCCTACCGTCGTGATCCGCGGGATCTGCACCTGCTACGCGTTGCATACGGCGGCTTGATGGGAACGTTGACCAACATCGATCAGGACGGCTTCGGCTCGGCCGCGTTTCACTCCAATCCCGATCTGATGAAGTTCGATCCCTACAACGGCGACTACGGCACGGCGTTCTACGGCTATGCGCACGGCATCGGCAGTTATCTGGCGCGCCATCCGGTGTTTGGTGATGTTGGCTTTGGCGGCGTGGTGGAAGAGCGAGGCGCGGTGTCGAGTATCGCTCCGAAGGATGGATTCCGCACGCGAGTGTTCCTTGCGGAGCCCGGCGTGTGGCTGACGTTGGACGCGGGAAAGTTTACTCGCGTGGACTACGATCGAAACACGCAAGATGTGACTGTGCGCTTGGATCCAGCCACTCAGTCCGCGCCGCGCGCTTATCTGAGCGTCGAAAGCACTACCGCCGTGACTAGTTATCAACCGGTCGTGTCATTCGACCGAGCGCGTGGTCGTCATGTGATTCCGCTCGAAAGCGGTGAGGTCTCAGTCGTCCTGCGTCCCTTGCGCTGATCGAGACGCCGATCAGCGCAAGGGCCCGGCATCATGCCGTCGTTGTGGCGGGAGCTTTGGTGTAGAGGCGAACGCCAAACACTGGCCCGGCCGTGTTGCCAGGTTCGGGTTCGAAGCGAACTTCGACACTTTCCTTGCCGCGAGTTAGCTCCTCCGGAATCTCGTAGTCGACGTCGAAGAACACCGGCTTGTCCGGACGCAACGCCTGGGTCGCGATGCGTGTGCCTTCAACCAGGATGTGAAATTTTCTCACGCGCTCGTCGGCCCAATAGGTGGCCTGCAGGATCAGCGGACCGGGGCGAGTCTTCATGCGGAATGAGAAGAAGCCGCCGGTGCGTGCGTCACGCCCCTGACGACCGCGATAGACCACTGGATAGGAAATCTCCGAAGTGAGCCCGTGGTCGCGCTCGGGCTGCATCTCGCCCAAGTGCATGACGTCGACCGATCGAGTGGCGAGCTCTTTCTGCCGAGCCTGCTCGGCAACGAACGCACGTTCCTCGTTGGCCCACTCGGCGTCGGTGAAGCGGCGGAAATAGACGGCGCTGCGCCGGTGATAGTTCTTATAGAACGGCGTGAAAGTGAGTGCCGTTGGCCGCGTAACCGTGCTGGCGCGATAGATGGCTTGCTGCGGCTCAACGGGTTTGAAGTCGGCAAGCAGATCCGCACCGACCAGCGCAGGCGCCGCGGCCGAGAAGGGTTGATCCGCAGGCCCGAGATCAGCGGCCAGCACCATCGGGCCGCGCACGATGGCGATCGTCGTGTCATCGCCCGGTGTCGGTTCCAACCGAAGCTCCAGCGGCAGAGTGAACGCGACAGCATCGCCTTCGCGCCAACGCCTGCGCACGATCAGGTAGCCGCTGTCCGTTTCAGTCGCGACCGGTGTGCCATTGACGGTGAGTGGCGGATTCTTCGCCCATCCGGGCACGCGTAACGCGAGCGCGAACTTCTGCGCCTTGCGCAGAGACGTGACTTTTATGTTGACCACGCCGTCGTACGGATAAGTCGTGTTCAACTCCAGCTGCGCACTCCGCTCACGCCACGTCGCGCGGGATGGAATGAACAGGTTCACCATCAGCGTGTCGTTCGAGTGCCACCAGATCGAATCGCCGTGCTTGGCATGACTCTCCATGCCCGAACCGACACAGCACCAGAAACTGTCCGTGGGCGAGGAGAATTCGCGCTTCGTTCCCGACATCAGCGGCGTCATGTACGTGAACATGCCCGTGGCGGGATCCTGGTGCGCCAGGATGTGATTCAGATGCGCACGCTCGTAGTAGTCGAAGAACTCGCCCGACGGACGCCATGCAAACAAATGGCGCGTGAGCTTGAGCATGTTGTAGGTGTTGCACGCCTCGCACGTCTGCTCCGTGATGTGCCTGGAGATGGTGCGAGGCTCGGAGAAATATTCGCGGTCGGAGTTGCCGCCAATCACGAAGCTGTGATCGGTCGTCACGGTCTTCCAGAAGAAACTTGCAGCCGTCGCGTGGTTGGCGTTGCCGGTCAGCTCGTGCAGCCGCGCCAGACCGATCAACTTGGGAACTTGCGTATTCGCGTGACGTTGCGCCAGTTCGTCACGTTGTGCGGTGAGCGGATCCAGAATGCGCTTGTGATATAGCCGCTCCGCGAGCTTCAGCCAGCGGTGATCCTTGGTGCGTGCGTACAGTTCCGCGAAACTTTCGTTGATGCCGCCATGCTCGCAATCCAGCATGGTCTGGACCTGCTCGTCGCTCAACGCATTCATGACTTTTTCGATGTAACCACCGAGACCCACCGCGACTCTGACGGCGCGTGCATTGCCGCCGCAGTAGGTGTCCACATCCATGAGGCCAGCGAACAGTTTGTGCCAGTTGTACAGCGGCACCCAGCAACCGTTGAGGTCGAAGCCGGCCGAGCGAATCTCGCCGCGCATGATTTCGGGGAAGATTTCCTTGCCGTCGACGATCGTGCCGTCTTTGCGCTTGCGAGTGAAGCCGGCGACATAACCGTCGCCTTGTTTCTTCTGCACCTCCGCCAACTCGCTGACGATATATTCAGCGCGGCGTTTGGCCTCCGGCTCGCCGGTCTGTGCATACATCAATGCCAGCGCAGTCAGATAATGACCAAGCGTGTGCCCCGCAATCGTGTCGCCTTCCCAACCGCCATACACCTCACCCTTGGGTTCGAGCCCCGCAAACTTGCGGAAGTTATGCAGCAGTCGGTCCGGCGACAACGCCAGCAGATATTTGCGATTGGCTTCCACGGCGTCGGCGAACGGCGAGGGCAACAAACGAACGTCACTCAGCGGCAGCGACTGGGCTGTAGCTGGCAACAGTCCCGACGTTGCCCAGCTTGCGCTCCACGGCAGGCTGGCATACACCGCGCCGG
>JBEVKA010000349.1:0-3786 GCA_040509855.1 Steroidobacter sp. | reverse complement strand
GCTGGGGCGAGCCGCGCTTCAGCCCCGATGGCCGCAGCCTGTATGCGTTCAAGGAACTCCGCGGCACGCACGTGTTCGGGCCAACGCATCTGGCGGCGTTCGACTGGCCGTCCATGCAAGCGCGCCCGATCATCACGCTGCCGGCCGAACGCGATGTGTTGAACTTCGTCATCGCGCCCAACAATCGCGACATCTATATGGTTGCCGAGGACGCCGGCAACGCCAAGATCTATCGCGGCAAGAGCAGCGGCGGTGAAGCCAAGCTGGCATTCGATATGTCCGCGGGCGTGTATTCGAACCTGGTCGGCGCCGATCGTGCCGGCAGCCCGGTGCTGATCGCCAACTTCGACAGCGCGGTGAACCCGCCCGAAGTCGTGCGCATCGACTTGCAGCGTGGCCGTCATCAGGCGTTGACCACCTTCACCGCCGAGAAGATGGCGGCGCTGGACATGGCACCGCTGGAACATTTCTGGTTCGACAGCAAACGTGGCGCGCGCATTCACAACATGATCGTGCGCCCGCCCGGCTTCGATCCGGCGAAGAAATATCCGCTGCTGGTGCTGATGCATGGTGGCCCGCACACCATGTGGCGCGACAACTTCTTCCTGCGCTGGAATTATCACCTGTTGGCCGCGCCGGGATATGTCGTGCTGCTGACCAACTACACCGGCTCGACGGGCTTCGGCGCAGCGTTCGCGCAAGGTATTCAAGGCGACCCGCTGCTCGGCCCGGCACTGGAGATCAACCAGGCGGCCGACGAAGCCATCGCTCGTTACTCATTCATCGACGGCTCGCGCCAGTGCGCCGGCGGCGCAAGTTACGGCGGACATCTCGCCAACTGGATGCAGGCGAGCACCGATCGCTATCGCTGTTTAATCAGTCACGCCGGCCTCATCAATCTCGAAAGCCAGTGGGCAACCAGCGACGTCACGTTCGGTCGCGAACAAAACATGGGCGGCCCGCCGTGGCAGGAAGGCGTCGACTGGAAGACGCAGAACCCGATTCGTTACGCCCCCAAGTGGAAAACGCCAGTGCTGGTCACGGTGGGCGAACGCGACTTCCGCGTGCCGTTGAATAACACGCTGGAATACTGGTCGGTGCTGAAGCGGCAACAGGTCGAGAGCCGGCTGCTGATCTTCCCCGACGAGAATCACTGGATCCTGAACGGCGAGAACAACAAACAATTCTTCGTCGAAGTGCACCAGTGGCTGGCGCGCTGGTTGAAGAATTGAACCAGGTGAGTCCGCCGGCGCTCAACCGCCGGCGGACGTCGCTTCGTCGCAGCGTAGTTGCGCTCCATGCGTGAAGCTCAGTAAGTTGCTGCGTGTTACGACCAGGAGAGAATGCAATGTCTACACGCCGTCAGTTCATCGGCCAATCCTCGGCCGCGCTCGCCGGTGCATCGCTGCTCAGCGCCGGCTCGTCCTGGATGTCGCTGGCCCATGCGGCCGCCGCAGGAGGAACCATGTTGAAACGAACCATCCCGTCCAGTGGCGAAGCCGTGCCGGCCATCGGCATGGGTACGTCGGGCAGTTTCGAAATCACCCAGGGCGGTCCGGAATATCAGGCGTTGAAAGAAGTGTTGAAGCGCTTCTTCGACGGTGGCGCGACGCTGATCGACACCGCGCCGACCTATAGCAACGCCGAAGATGTGCTCGGCCCACTACTCGCCGATGCGAAGCTGCGTCCCAAGGCGTTCATCGCCAGCAAGCTGTCCGGCGTGGTCGGTCGCGAGCAAGGCCTCGCGCAATTCCAGAAAACGCTCAAGTCCCTGCGCACCGACAAGGTCGAGCTGCTCCAGGTGCACAACCTCGGCGACTGGAAAACTCAGTTCGCGCTGGCCAAGGAACTGAAACAGCAAGGCAAGGTGAAATACACCGGCATCACTCACTATCTCGACTCGGCCCACGACGCGCTCGCCGATGTCGTGCAACAGACCAAGCCGGACTTCCTGCAGATCAATTATTCCGTGACCAATCGCGGCGCGGAGAAACGTTTGTTCCCGATGGCCCGGGACCTCGGCGTCGCCGTGCTCGCGAATCGCAACTTCAATGACGGCCGCTTGTTCAACCAGGTGAAGGGCAAGGAACTGCCCGGCTGGGCCGCCGAAGCCGGCGTCGCCTCGTGGGCGCAAATGTTTCTGAAGTTCGCGCTCAGCGATGAAGCCGTCACGGCCGTCATCCCGGCGACCGGCAAACCCGAGCGCCAGAGCGACAATCTCAAGGCAGGCCTGGGACCGCTGCTGACGGCCGCACAGAAAAAAGAAGTGATCGATCTGGTCGGTTGACCCAGTCACGTTCGCCGCGAGAGTCACGCACTCTCGCGGCGACGCTCTCTACTAGCTCTTGGGCTTCGGCTCGTCCGGCTTCGCCATCGGTACCAGCGCGGAGACCGTCAGCTCCGGCGGCTGAATGCTCACCTGGCGCGGAATGCACGACACGCGGCTGCTGACAATCTTCAGGCCGAGCTGCGGCAACACTTTGTTCTTCAATCCCTCGATCAACTCACAATCGCCCGGCTCGATGTCGAGCTTGCGATTACGCGACAGCTCGACGGTTTTCCATTCCGCCGGGAATGTTTGATCTAGCTGCGCGGCCTGCACTCCCAGACGCTTGAGCAACTCCTCCTTGCTGGTGTCGGCCTGTGACTTCACTGGGGCTTCGGCCAGCGGCACCGGCATCGCCGTCGTGATGGTGATGAAAAAATTCCGCGACGGTCGATTGAAGTTGCAACCTGTCGCCGAGACGCGCGTTTGTTCGTGAGCGCCGAGAGCGCGCAGGATTGCTTTCAACCGACTCTCCGCCGCGTCGCAGTTATATGCAGTGGTGAATCCGCTGTAGCTGTAGCGAATCTCCTGGGTTTTCCAGGTGGCCTGAACCGGTGCTGAAGGCGCTGAATCTTCCGCGGCGTGACCGGCGAGCGGCAGCAGCATGCCGGCGCACACGACCGCGAATGTCAGGGCGCGTGATTTGTTGATTTGCGGGAACATGGTGAGTTCTCCAGGAGGGCGTTGCTGTCTGTTGGACGAATGGCGTGGCGTCATGTTCCCGAGGATCCGGGGCAGGCGTGTGAAAAGTCGTTCATGATTGCGTATCGAGTACTGACTGTCGGGGGTTGTGGTGAGCGATCAGGAATCCATGGAGTTCATGCGGTCCGCCGAACGCTGGTTCGAGCATCCGGAACGTTTTGGCGAATCCGAGCGGCGTATCGTCACCAAGGCCGCGCACCGCCTGGCGATGGCCCAGGATCCCAATCGCAAGTTCGATTCGGAGGCGACTCTCGGCGACCGGCTCGCCGACCGCGTCGCGCGCTTCGGCGGCTCGTGGACCTTCATCGTCGCGTTCCTGATCTTCCTGGTGGTCTGGGCGCTGCTCAACAGCTTGAACCGGGCGGACGCAGTCGATCCCTACCCGTTCGTGTTCCTGAATTTGATCCTGTCGATGCTGGCGGCGATCCAGGCGCCCATCATCATGATGAGCCAGAACCGTCAGGCCTACAAAGACCGACGCATGGCCACGCATGACTACGAGATCAATCTCAAGGCCGAAATCGAGATCCTGGCGCTGCACGAGAAGCTCGACTCGCTGCGCGTGCATCAGCTGCAGGAGCTGATCGTCAAACAACAACAGCAGCTCGACCTGCTCACCAAGCTGGTCACGCAACTGGAAGGACCCGCTAAGAAGTGAACTCCTGCCGCTGCTCTAAAAGAAACGGCCGGTCGATCTGTTCCGCGTACAGGTCGATGTCGCCGCGTGTGACGCCGCAGTCGCTGAAGTGTTGCTGCCA
>JBEVKA010000348.1:0-5039 GCA_040509855.1 Steroidobacter sp. | reverse complement strand
TGTCCTATGACATGGGCGCGTTCCGGAGCTCCTTACTGCGCCGGAGGCGGCGGAGTCGTGCCATCGGCCGGCGGAGTCGTGGTCGCATCCGGCGGCGGCGGCGTTTCAGACGGTGTCGGGCTCGGCGCCGGTTCCGTCGGAGCTGGGGTCGTCGGCGCGGTATCGGCCGGTGGCGTCACCTCGGCACTGTCGTCCTTTTTAGCGCAGCCGGCAGCCAGCAGCATCGCGGACACGGCAAGCAAAGCAAGAGCACGCATACTTTGAATCCTCCAATGTTCCGATGAGAGCGAAGTCCCCTACTAAGTGGTCTGCGTTCGAGATGGTTCCAACACCGAGAGATGTCAATGTTTCGTCAATATCTCGGCACATCTCGACGCGCGCCTATCATGCCGTAGTCGTTACACAGTGGACAGCATTTAAAGAAACGTTTGCCTACTGACCCGAGGGCGTCTGCTCACGATACTTGGGCCACTGCTTCACCAGCTCATCGACCACGGTAGCGCCGACCACATACGCCGCTTCCACCGATGCTTGCAGGCCGGCATAGCCTTCGTTTTCTTTCAGCAAATGTTCGGCGGCACTCATGCCAGGCGGCGGCATGGTGTAGTTGCTGGCAGTGCGCAGGACCATGACGCGATCCTTGTTGATCTTGCCGGTGGGATGCAGATACGTGAGCGCCTGAAAGCTGCCGGTGTCTTCCATCGCCGACGTCACGAAGTTGCCCTGCTTGTCGGTCCAGTAGCTCACCCATCGATCGGCCCAGTCGTTCAGCAACTTGCCGTGCCAGAACGTCATGCCGGCGAGGTTGTCGCCCTTCAGCACGAACGGCGCCTTCTGCGCATTGGGATAACCCTTGAACGCGGCGCGCGTTTTCTGCAGCTCGGCGCTGTCCTTGAGTTTGATATTGCGCGTGAGCTGATAGGCCCACTGCGTGAGCTGCGGATTCAAACGAAACATTTCGCCGGTGGGCTCGGGTCTCTTCGGATCGTAGGGCTTGCGCGTGAAGCGCGCGAAGTAGCCGGTCGGCCAGTCCGCCGGGATTTCGCGCGCGTCGATTTCGTGCGCGAGGTCGCCATCGACGAGATATTCCGCCCACGCCGCCGAGCCGATCGACGCGTCCGCCGGATCGACGCCAGCGATGCCGGCGACCAGCCAATAGCTCTTCGACAGATCGAATCGCGGATCCAGACCGAGAGCCATCACTGCGGTCGCTGAATTCGCCGTGCCCATGCCGGTGACCATGCCGAGCACGCCGGTCTCGCGATTCAGATACAAGTCATGATGATGCGCGAATGGCAGGCGCTCCGTCAGCTTCTGACGTTCGCGCCACAGCTGGAATTCGCCGGCGGTGTCGCCGGTGTCCTCGCCGATCTCGAACATGGTCACGACTATGACTTTCACTTCGATGGGCGCAGCCGCGACGATGCTGCTGGCGAGGCTGCCGATCAGCCCCAGAAAAATGTTTCTAAACATTAGCGCTCCGACTCGCTCGTCATCTCCGGATGCATGCGCAGGCCATCGCCCACGCGAGGCTGATCGCCGATGGCGGCGACGCGAGGAATGGCGGCGAGCACGATACTCAGGCTCAAGGGATTGAGGCGCGGATAGACTTTCTTGATCGTTTCCCAATCCCAGTCTCCCACGCCCTCGGCCGGATTGGAGATCGCGACCAGCGAAGCGTAGTTGATGCCCATCATACGCGCGTACGCCATCTCGGACGCGACGTTCATGGTGACCAGGTCTCCACCCCACTGCCGAAACATGCGGATCTCGCTGACGGTCTCGAAGCGGCCGCCACGAGATTGAATGACGACACCCTGCTCGTGAATTTGAATGTCGTCGTAGTCGTGCGAAGCGCGGATGGCCTTGCGTGTTTCTTCGATCAGGATGCCGCGCAGGAGCGGATCCATCGCGGGAACGTAGCGAGGCAGCGGAATGGATTTGGGGTCGTGATACACGATCTGCGGAATCGAGAGCGGGCGATCGATGTTCAAGTCGATGAAGTCGTCCGGCACCACATAGTCGTAGAGTTTCATCGAAGGATTGATGCCGCCCGCGGTCGCGCCGCCAATCGCTTCACGCACGCCGAGATCGTAGAGCGCGGCCCACGTTTCCAGCCATTTGCCCTCGCCATGGGCGTGCACGTAATAGAACGGGATGCCGCCAACCTCGGCGTAATAGATCTTGGGCGACTCGCCGACTTTGGTCTTGACGGTGAAGTGGCCTTTGACGAGGCCGGGCTTCTTCAGCAACGCGTCGTTGATGAAAGTGCCGCCGACGACGGCGATCTTCGCCTTGGGGAAGTCGTTGACGGTCGCGGCCCAGCTCGATGACGCAAACAGGAACAGCAGCAGGATTCTAATCATTGTCGTTTTTCTTTGAGCTGGCGTCGGTCGCGCCGGGAGGGAGACGCGGCAGTGATGCGACGTGGTTGCAGGCACGTCGCTTCTCACCACCGCGTCTGCGCCATTAGAACTTGTATGAAGCGGACACCAGGAAGCTGCGAGGCAGTTCCGGCAGCACTACCGAGGAGCCGAACAGGTCCGGGAAATTGGAGCGATAGTACTCTTCGTCGGTGAGGTTCTTGCCTTGCAGGCCGAGCTTCCAGTTCTCGTTCTCGTAGTACACGCTCGCGTTCACCAGCGTGTATGAAGGCAGCTCCACCGTCTTGGAGAAGCCGGAAAACACCGAGGCGTCGTGTGTCGCGCCGTTGGTGCCGGTGAAGCAGGAGAGCTTTCCGTCTAAGCTGAACATTCCGTAGAGGCTGAACATCTCGTCCGGAATGCCGGCCTTGCGAGAAGCTTCCTTGTCGGGGACCAGCACCAGTGACGGCAGCACGCCGCCCAGGAACAACGCAGGGTTCACACCCGGCACGTCGGCCGCGCCAGCGAAGCTGAATTGCACGCCGGAGTCCTCGGCGCCGAGGTTATAAACTTTCAGCCCGGTGTACGCGCCCGTCATCGTGAAGAATTCATTCACGACCCAACGCGCTTCGAACTCGTAGCCCTTGGCTTCGGTGGTGTTATTGGTCACCGTATCTTGAGCATTGAAGTCGACGCGCTCTTGTTCGAAGTAATCCAGCGCCAGGTACAGCCGGTTCTGCAGCATCTGCGATTTGATGCCGACTTCCTTCAGCTTCGAGTCGGCGACGGCCCCGCCCGACGCGAGATTGCCGGTGGGAATCTGGCCGCCCTGGCCGAGAATCAATGTGGATTGCTCGGCATACGTGGCGTATGGACGCAGGCCGAGCGGCAGCTCATACGACAAGCTGCCGGAGAACGACGATGCGCTGTCCGTGTCGTCAGCCTTGAGGCCCGCGTTGTCGATCGAGTCCGCCAGCACTTCCGATTCCATGTCGAGATAGTCGTAGCGCGCGCCGCCGATGAAGTTCAGCTTGTCGAAGAACGTCAGGTCGGCCATGAACGCGAGACCATAGTCCGTGTATTTGCCCACCGTGTGCTGGCTGTATGGCTCCTGCCCGCGCGTGGCCATGGTGCGGCGGTCGATCGGCGAGCCTTGCTGCGTGAGATCGCGACGATCGAAATATTCGAACGCAAAGTTGTCGCCGTGCTCGAAGTCCTGATGACGGATCGACGGGCTCACCTGCAGGTTCGCCTTCACCGGGCCGCTGGAAGGAATGTCGAAGCTGAAGATCAGCTGATCCTCGAACACCCAGGTGTCGGCCATTTGTGAGAAGCCGTAGGCGTTCTCGTTGACGTTGTCGAGCGATTCGAAGAACGTCTTGTTGGTGACCTTGAGCAGGCCGCCGGTGTCGTAGATGTAATCGAAGTACAGGGTCAGCACTTCGTCTTCGAGCGTGTCGTCTTCCTGGACCAGCACCTGGTTGCCCTTGAGCTTGGTGGTGCCCGGATTCACCAGCGCCATGTTCGGCTGCTGCGCCAACGAATTGCGAAGCGCGTTCGGATCGGTGATGACGGGAATCAGGATGCCGCCGTCGATGAAGCCGCCGGCCAGGCTGCCAGCGACGGATTCGGTATCCGACAACAAACCGTCGCCGTTCGTATCGAGCGAGCGCGGGCTGCCGGTGATATACGTGCGGTTGTCGATCAAGTCCTGCGTCAGGCGATTCCAGCCGGCGACCTGGTTGCCGCGGAAGTCGTGATACATGCCGCCGAATTCCAGCCGCACGTTGTCGCTGACGCTGACGTCGAACGACGCCTGATAGATGCTCTGATCCGTCGTGGTGTTGTCGTAGTAGCTGCCCGAATTCTCGAACTCGCCGTACAGGTAGTAGCCCATCGGCTTGCCGAACAGGTCGCTCGGTCCGCCGACTTCGGCGTGAATGATCTTCTTGTCCCAGCTGCCGGACGTCACGCCCAGCTCACCCTGCGCTTGATTCAAATAGCTGCCGGAAGACGCGCGCGCGGACTTGGGCACGAAGTTCAGATAGCCGCCGATCTTCGACGGACCATAAATGGGCGACGCCGGGCCGCGCACGACGTCGATGCGATCGCTGGCGCCGATCGGGGTCGGATAGTTACCCGGGTTGTCGATGCGCTTGATGCCGCGGAAATAGTTTTCGCCCGGCGTGCCACGCACGTCGAGCGAGCCGGCCACGCCGAAGAACGATTGCGTGAACGAGCCTGGCGTCAGCGCGACCAGATCGTCGAGCTCGGTAATCATGACCTTGCTCAGCATTTCGCTGCTGATGGTGGTGATGGAGCGCGGGGTCTCGACAGCACTCTTGCCGAAGCCGAACACGGATTCGAGCGGCTCGGTGGGAATCACGTTGATGCGATCGCCTTCGACGACCACCGTATCCAATGGCTCCGCGTCGTCGGCGCGCGCCGGCAGGGCGCTCATCGCAACGGCGCCCAGCGAGAGCGAACAGATCGCGCGAATGCTGCTGGACAAGGGATTGGACAGACGAAGCCGCTTCATTGATGTTGTTCCCCGTGTAGTGAAACGTGGTCCGGCCAGGACCGTTAGCTTCTCTAAAGCAGGTTTGATGCCAGAATGCTGTCTGCCCGGTCAATTTTTTTGGCGTTGAGCAAATTTACGCAAGAAAAAAGGAAATT
>JBEVKA010000347.1:0-3819 GCA_040509855.1 Steroidobacter sp. | reverse complement strand
CCGGAGATTCCGCAAGCGTTGGCGCAGATCGAGCAGGAACAACGCACCGGCGTGATCGGCGTGAAGTTGCAGAACGCGCAGCAGTTCGAATCGCAGGAGAAGTGGGCCGACGCGTTGAAGGAATATCGCGCCGTGCTCGAACTCGATTCCACTGTGGCTGCGGCGAACGATGGCGTCACGCGCACCTCACCGCGCGCGTCATTGAACGAGCAGCTGGAGTTGTATCTCACGCAACCGGAACGATTGTTCAGTCAACCGGTGCGGGCGGCCGCCAAAGAAACATTGACGCGTGCCGCCACCATCGCCAATCCCGGCCCGATCTTGAGTCGGCAGCTCAAGACATTGAGCGAATGGCTGGCGCGCGCGGACGTGCCGGTGCCGATCTCACTGCAATCGGACAATGTCACCCAAGTCACGATCTATCGCGTCGGCGCGCTGGGAGCTTTCCAGCAGCGCTCGCTGGAACTGGTGCCTGGCAGCTATACCGTGGTCGGCACGCGTCCCGGGTATCGCGATGTCAGGCGTGAGATCAGCGTGCGGCCGGATGCGGCGCCGGGGCCGATCGTGATTCGCTGCGAGGACAAGATTTGAGCCAGCAAAGCCTTCGCGAAGCGTTGGTGGTACGAGAGGCACTGGGGGAGCGCCGCTTCGCGCTCGATGATTTTCCCATTGCGGTCGGCGGGCCCGGCAGCGTCATCGTGATGGCGGGTCGGCCCGAAGGGCCCGAAGCGTATCTGGGCCTGCACGAAGATCAGTTGTACGTGCAGCCGGCCGATGGAGTTCAGGTCCTGCACAACGGCGTGCCGGTGCGAAATTCCATCTGGCTGCGCAGTGGCGACGTCATCAATTTCGGCGCCGCGCGCCTGCGGCTGCAACAGCGCGACGATCAACGCATCGTCGAAGTCGACGATGGCAGCGCCGGCAATATCACAGCGCCGCCGATCATCGAACCCAACTCCAGATTGCAGGGCGCGAGCGAAGGCGACGCGGAGCGCATCGATGCGATTCGTTTCCGCGCCAGCGAACAGGTCAAGACGCGTCGTTCGCTCGGCCTCGATTTCAAACGTGTGGTGCTCGGCGTGCTCGGCCTCATCGTGCTCGTGGTGCTGTGGTTCATTTTCACCGCGACGTCGGTGAGTGTGAGAACCGAACCGGTGGCGGCGATCGTCGACATCGACGGCACGTTGCCAGCGGTGCGCTTCGGCGATCGCGTGCTGCTGCGGCCGGGCGACTATGTGATGAAGGCGACACAGCCCGGCTATGCGCCGGCGCAGTTGCAGGCCAAGGTCACGTCCGAAACCAATCAACTATTCACGCTCAAGCTGGAGAAACTCCCCGGCCGCGTGCGCGTCGACGTGCCGACTCAAGCGCGTGTGACTGTCGACGGCAAAGAGCTGGGCGATGCGCCGGCCGAATTCAGTCTCGTGCCTGGCAAGCACACCATCGCGATCGCGGCTCAGCGTTACCAACCCTTCACCGGTGAGCTGGATGTCGTCGGCGAAGGCAAGAGCCAGACGTTCACGCCGCAGCTCGTGCCGGCGTGGGCCGAAGTCACCGTGACCTCCGAACCCGCGGGCGCGAAAGTGCTGGTCGACGGTGAGGATCGCGGTGTAACGCCGGTGACGACGCAAATCATGGCCGGCAATCATCCGGTCGAATTGCAGCTCGAAGGCTTCAAGCCTTGGACCGCCGACGTGCAGGTGAAAGCGAACGAACCGCTGGCGCTCGGGCCGGTCCGTCTCGGCTTGCCCGATGGCCGACTGGCGCTGCGCTCCGAGCCGTCGGGCGCGAGTGTTTCCGTTGGTGGTGTCTATCGCGGCCAGACTCCAGTGTCGTTGGAGCTGCGGCCCGACATGGCTCATAACGTCGTGCTGACGCTGCCCGGCTATGAAGCGTCGACTCGACAAGTCTCGATGGGTGCGGGCGAGAGCCGCACGCTGTCGGTGCCGTTGTCCGGTGTGTTCGGCGAAGTGACCGTACAAGCGCAGCCTGCTGACGCGCAGCTGTTCGTGAATGGCCAGCCGGCCGGCGCGGCGAATCAGAAGTTGCGCCTGGTAGCGACCACGCACGACATCGAGATCCGCAAGGCTGGCTTCGTCACCTACAAGACCAGCATCACGCCGCGCCCCGGCGTGTCGCAGAAGATCGAGACGGCGCTGCTCACGCCCGAGCAGTCGAAGATGGCGTCGACGCCCGCGAACATTCGCGCCAAGGGCACCGATCAACAACTCAAGCTGATGCCGGTGGGCTCGTTCACCATGGGCAGCCCGCGACGTGAGCCGGGTCGTCGCGCCAACGAATCGCAACGTAATGTTCAGTTCAAACGACCGTTCTATATGGGCGTGACCGAGGTGACGAACGGCCAGTTCCGCAAGTTCAAGTCCGAGCATCGCTCCGGCATCGTCGGCCAGCACACGCTCGATCTGGACAATCAGCCGGTGGTCGGCGTGAGCTGGCAGGACGCGGCGCTGTTCTGTAACTGGCTGTCGCAGCAGGAAGGCCTGCCGGCGGCGTACGAAAACAAGAACGGCAAGCTGACCGTCGTGCAGCCGATGACGACGGGATATCGGTTGGCGACCGACGCCGAATGGGAATGGGTGGCGCGCTATCAGGGCGGCGGCCAGTTCCGCCGCTATCCGTGGGGCGACTCCTTACCGGTCGCCAAAGCCTCGGGAAATTATGCGGATGTGACCGCACGATTAATCATCCAGGATGTCATTCCTGACTATGACGACGGCTTCGCGGCGGCTGCGCCCGCCGGCAAGTTCGCCGCGAACCCGCTGGGTCTGTACGACCTCGGCGGCAACGTCGCCGAATGGGTGCACGACTACTACACTGTGAGCGCCGACAGCAGCTCGGTCGCGGTCGATCCGGCGGGGCCCGCCGATGGCAAGCAGCACGCGATCCGCGGCTCCAGTTGGAAACAATCGGGTGTCACCGACCTGCGACTGTCGGCACGCGATTTTGGCGACAGTCAACGTAACGATGTTGGCTTCCGCATCGCGCGGTATGCCGAGTAGACGGGAGGGCAACATATGAAAATGCTGCCGCTGATGGTTTTGATCGCCGCGTGTTGCGCGACGGGCACGTCATTGGCCGCGGAGCCTGTGCCGGCGAAGCCGGCGCCTGCCGCAGCCGCCAAGGATTCCGCCGCCAAAGCTGCCGAATCCACCCCACCGAAGAGCGACGAAGACCCCAAGGTCAAGGACCCCAAGGCTAACGATACCGGTGAGGACGAAGCGCAGGCTGCTGCCAAGCCCAAGCCGAGCGCCGCCGACAAGGCGTCGGACAAAGCTTCGCCACAGCGCTTCGTGCCGTCGGAGCAGGTTCGCGCCGACTTCGACGTCTCATTCCCGATCGATATCTGACCTGCAGCTCACGACAGGACCCTATCCATGGTAACCGCAGCCGCTCCGGCCCCCCGTTCCGATCGCGCGGTCTCGTATCCGAGCGAGTTCTTCGTCACCCTGGTCGCGCTCATCGCCACGATCGTGGTGGTCCACGCCCTGTACGTGTCGTGGATTCGCCCGGTGGGCGACGAGCTCGTCGCGGCCGAGCAAGCGCGCCTCAAGGCGGACTCCGAATATGTGCCGAAGCGCTCGCTGTTACTGACCATCAACGCCCCCGAGCAGGAAATCGAGATCATCCATTTCATCTGGGCGCTGCTCATCCTCGGCTACAAGGCGGTCCTGGTTCGTCGCGAGCGGCAGCTGCTCGAACGCGAGCCGATCCGCGTGCCCGAGGGCATCAAGCTCCTGCCCGAGGATGCGAAGGACTACGCGCGTCAGCTGGAGGCGTTGCCGCCTCAGGAAAAATCCT
>JBEVKA010000346.1:0-7669 GCA_040509855.1 Steroidobacter sp. | reverse complement strand
ATGTAGTCGTTGCCGTCGGCGAGCCGACGCGCGATCGCGGTCGCATCGCCCACGCCGCCTGCGAGTGCTTCGATGTCCTGCTGCATGCGCAGGCCAGTCAGTTCGAAACGTTCCAGATGACGCGTCATGCCTTCGATGCCGGGCGAGCCGAGCGCGCTCGCGACGTTGCCGAGGCTTTGTAACAACTGCGGCACCAGGGCGCGAACTTCGATGGCCGACTTCTGCACGCCTTCGATCGCTTCCTGTGCGCTGAGAATCGCCTGACTTTGTTTCAGCAGATCGGTGGTGCCGGCGAAGCCCTGCACGTCCGGACCGAGCGAGGACGCGAGCGTCGAGTAGCGCGTGCGGGATTCGGAGAGCGCATTGAACGCGCCGGGCGTGCCGCTCAACGCGGCGTTCGCCTGCAACGGCAGCTTCTGCGACAGCGCGAGCAACTCGTTCATCTCGCGCATGCTGTTGTCGTTGCTGCCGGGCTGGTTGCCGGTGAAGGCGAGCAGCGCCAGCGCGGCGAACACACATATCAGCGACACACCCATCCAGAAAGGCAGGGTGCGCAGTCCGACCAGTTTTTTCGTTTCAGCCATGAGCCGTACCTTCCCTAATGGCCACGGCATCGCTGCCAGCAGTCGCGGGGTGACGCGCGAATCCGTGCGCTGAATTCGGCGTCAACACGCGAGCGCCCGCGACCGCGGGGTTCGGCGCATGCCAGGTGCTGATGCTGTACTTGTTGTCCACGACCGTCTTCCAACTCGTCTGTGTGGTCCGGGCTGTTGATCGAGCATCGTCGCAAGGTGCGGTCGGCTGCTAGCCGGCCGCCGCCTGCAGGAACTCCGCGCTTTCGAGCAACGAGCGCAGACTGAATACCGGCCAACTCTCCGTGCCGCGCCGGAAAGCGCCGGCCAGATAACGTTCGCAACGTACGATGGTCGGCGGCGGCGTGGCGGAGAACTCGCCGTCGGCGAAGCGACGGAATCCGAGCACTTCGTCCACCAGCAAACCCGCCGGCACGTCGCGATGGTTGGCCACCAATACGCGGGTGCTACGGCTGGTGTTCGTCATGCCGCCACCTAAATATGCGCGCAGGTCAACCACCGGCAACAACTGACCTCGCACATTTGCGATGCCGCGGATCCAGGCCTTCGAGCCTGGTACGCGCGTCACGACCGAGGGATAACTCAGCACCTCGCGCGTTTCCTCGCGCGCGGCCAGAAAACTCTCCGAGCTCATGCGAAACGCGACCCCGACCCACTCGCGCTCGGCGGCGGCGTCGCGGCCCTGGCCGGTCAGCGCCACACGCGCCAGTCGCTCGAGCTCCTTGAGGAGATCGAACGGCTTGTCGCGCAGAGACTTCAGTGTGGCCGAGACAGTCATGCGTTACGGCGAACTCTCAATGAAACACTCGGCGCCGGCTCATCCCGCGAGGGCGGCCTGCGCTTTCTCGATCAACTTTTCCATCGACACCGGCTTCACCAGGTAGTCCTTCGCGCCCTGGCGCATGCCCCAGATGCGATCCGTCTCCTGGTCCTTGGAGGTGACCATGATGACGGGAATCGCCTTGGTGTCCGGATCGGAGGCGAGCTTGCGCGTCGCCTGGAAGCCGTTCACACCGGGCATCACCACGTCCATGAAGATCAGATCGGGCTTCATTTCCTTGGCCTTGCGGATCGCCTCGGCACCATCGCCGGCCGATGCCGTCTGATAGCCGTGGCGCTCCAATGCCTTCTGCATCACATGCACTTCCGTCGGCGAATCGTCGACGATGAGGATCAGTGCCATACCTTGCTCCGCCGTACCTTGCTCCGAGCGTGTTGCCAATACCGTACCCATGCGAGCGCCTACCGGGCCAGCGCGCCGACGTGGGTTTCGATCGCGTTCAACAATTCATCCTTGGTGAAAGGCTTGGTCAGATAGTGTTCGGAGCCGACGATGCGCCCGCGGGCGCGATCGAACAGACCGTCCTTGCTCGACAGCATGATGACCGGGATGGAGCGGAACACCTTGTTGTGCTTGATGAGCGAACAGGTCTGATATCCGTCCAGCCGCGGCATCATGATGTCGACGAACACGATGTCCGGCTGATGGTCGGCGATCTTCGACAACGCATCGAAACCGTCCACCGCGGTGAACACCTCACAGCCTTCCTTGGACAGCAATGTCTCGGCCGTGCGACGGATGGTCTTGCTGTCGTCGATAACCAGCACTTTCAAGCCGGACAGCCGTCCGCTGTGGCTCGCGCTCAAGTTCTCCATCGCTACCTCACGACCTCTCGACCCTCTCGCACAGGCCCGAAATCACTGCTCGAAAAACCGCCGCTTTAATAAGCGCCGGAACTTTTAACATATTGGTTATAGGGCCGCCATCGCCTGCCTTCCTATACTATGAAGCCCGTCACACGGCGGCTCGCGGAGCGAGTTCGCAGTGCTCCACACGCGTCCAGGCGAATGCATATGGCCACACCAACTTCCCGCAATGTGAACAAGACCGTGCGTCTCGTCGTGGTCATGGATCCCATCTCCGACATCAAACCGGCGAAAGACACCACATTGGCGATGCTGCTGGCGGCTCAACAGCGCGGTTGGGAGCTCTGGTACGCCGAACAGGGCGACCTTTGGCTGCGCGACGGCGTGCCGCTCGCGCGCCTGCGCCCGGTCGAAGTACGCGACGATCTGAACGACTGGTACAGCCTGGGTGAATCCCGAATACAGGGATTGGCCGAATTCGATGTCATCCTGATGCGCAAGGACCCGCCCTTCGACATGGAGTACATCTATACGACGTACATCCTGGAACGGGCCGAGGATGCCGGCGTACTGGTGGTGAACCGGCCGCAGGGGCTGCGGGACATGAATGAGAAGGTCTACACGGCCTGGTTCCCGCAGTGCTGCGCGCCGACCTTGATTACGCGGGACATGGCTGACATGCACGCGTTCCTGAAGGAACACGCGCGCATCGTGTGCAAGCCGCTGTACGGGATGGGTGGACGTTCGATCTTCGTGATCGAGCGCGGCGACAAGAACGCCAACGTGATTTTCGAGACCATGACTGAGTACGGCACGCGCTTCGCGATCGTGCAGAAATATCTGCCGGAGATCGTCGACAGCGGCGACTCGCGCATCCTGGTGATCGATGGCGAACCTGCGCCGTATGCACTGGCCCGCATTCCATCGGCCACCGACAATCGCGGCAATCTCGCCGCCGGCGCCAAGGGCGTGGGCCGCGAGCTGAACGAACGCGATCGCTGGCTGGTGGGCCAGATCGGGCCCAGCCTGCGGCAACGCGGGATGCTGTTCGTGGGCCTGGACGTGATTGGCGGCTACGTGACCGAGATCAATGTCACCAGCCCCACCGGCGTGCGAGAACTCGACAAGCAATTCGGCACCCGGATCGCCGGACTGCTCATGGATGCGATAGAGAAACGACTGTCATGAACGCGACTGCCGCCGAACACGACTCTCCTCTGAACAGCGATGCGCTCGAAGGCATCGCGCCGGTCAACGACCGGCTGACGACGACCTTGTTCCTGGCAGCGCTGTTTCACGGCATCCTGATTCTCGGCATTACCTTCGCCGTGCCCTCAGGGGACGAGTCGCCTACGCCGACGCTGGAAGTCCTGTTGCTCACCAGTAACGACACGCGCGCGGCCGACAATCTGGACGCGCAGTACCTGGCCCAGCGCAGTCAGGAAGGCAGTGGCACTACCGACGAGCGCGTGCGCCCGGCCAATCCCGCAACCTCCGCAGTCATGGCCGAACAGGCCGGCGTGCCCGACGGCAACAGCGACCAATACCGTGAAGCGGTCGCCGGCAAGCAGTCGACCGAAATCGTCAGCAGCCGCAGCGATCGCAGCGACGTGGAATATCGCAGCGGCCAGAATCAGCCCTCGCAACAGATGGAAGTGCCCCTGGCGCTGTCCGCGACGCCGACCCGCCCGATCGCGACCAGCGCCACTGACGAAACCCTGCGACTGCGCGGCAAACGCGCCGACGGCTCGACCGAAATCGTGCCGAACACTCGCGAGTCCCGGTTGGCGCCGTACCTGAATGCCTGGCGCAGCAAGATCGAGCGGCTGGGCACGCTGAATTTTCCCCAGAACGCGCGCAACTCCATGGACGGCAATCCAGTGCTCGAGGTCGCGCTGCGCGCCGACGGCACACTCGGCGATGCGCTCATCAAACGCTCCAGCGGCAGCAAGGAAATCGACCAGGCGGCGCTGTCCATCCTGCGGCTGGCCTCGCCGTTCGACCCGTTTCCAAGCGAGCTGCGCCAGCAGTACCAGGAATTGCGCTTTGCCTACGAATGGCAGTTCCTCGGTGCCAGAGCAAGGTAGGCGTCGCGGTGCTTGAAGAGATGCGGAAAGTCACCTGATACTTGGGCCATGTCCGCCGGCGACTTCCTCACCAACCAGTTCCTGATCGCCATGCCGGCGATGACGGACAGCAATTTCGCCCAGACCGTCACATTCATCTGGGAACACAATGCCGACGGCGCACTCGGCATCATCATCAATCGCCCGTTGCAGATGCGGCTGTACGACGTGTTCGAGCAGCTGAAAATGCCGACAGCGTCCGGCGTGTACGGCCACCAGCAAGTGCTGCAAGGCGGCCCGGTGCAGACCGATCGAGGCTTCGTCGTGCACGAGATCGGCGGCAAGTGGGAACACACGCGCCAGGTCTCGCAGCGCCTGCAGGTCACCACCTCGCCGGACATTCTGAATGCCATGGCTCGCGGCAGCGGGCCGGACACTGCGCTGGTCGCGCTCGGCTATGCCGGCTGGAGCGCCGGTCAGCTGGAAAATGAATTGGCGCAGAATGCCTGGCTCACTGCGCCGTGCGACGAACGTATCCTGTTCGATACTCCCTATGAACATCGCTGGCGCGCCGCCGGCCGTCTCATCGGCGTCGACCTCGCCACCATCAGCGATCAGGTCGGGCACGCTTGAACAGCGGCCCGTCGACGCCGTCGCCCAAAGTCATTCTCGCCTTCGATTACGGCACCAAACGTATCGGCGTCGCGAGCGGCGATACGCTCACTCGCACCGCGCGTGCGCTCACCACGCTCGAATACAACCAGACGATTCCCTGGCCAGCGATAGACAAACTGATGCGGGAATATCAGCCCGCGCAGCTGGTCGTCGGATTGCCTTGGAACATGGACGACACACCAACGCTGCTCACGGATGCGAGTCGTGCCTTCGGCGCCGAGCTGCAGACCCGATATAACAAACCCGTCGCACTGGTGGATGAACGGCTGAGCTCGCGCGAGGCCGAATCTCAGCTGCGCGACGCGCGCGCCGCCGGAATAAAGAAACGTCGAAATACGCACGCCGATGTGGACATGATCGCCGCGAAAATCTTGCTGGAGCAGTGGCTCCAGCACCCGAGCGAATAAAACAAAGCTGAATTCATCGATTGTTCCTGCAACGAGTCTCGCCCGTTGCGCGGGCCGGCGGACCATTCAGCACCCATGACTCGCTCGGAATGCGAACGATGTCGCAAATCTTTGCATCTGCAAGTTCGTTGCCACCGAAATCACGGCTACATCTCGGCCGGTGTTGATGACGCGGGCCGACGTCAACCCGGTATCGGCGCGCTGGCCTGGCATGAACGGACCCCGCGACGAGTCGGAACTCGTAATTTCATGCACGGAACGAAACCATGGCCCAACAGAAGCGCATAAACGTCGCCTTGACTCTGGTGATCGCGGGGATACTGGCTGGCTGCAGTGGCGGCGGCGGAGGCAACAATAATAACAATAATAATCCGCCCCCCTCGGGCAACAACCCGCCCCCGCAGTTGACCGGCGACACGTTCGCGGTGACCAGCGCCAACCGCCTGGTGAGCTTCAATGCCGCCACCCCGAACACCGCCGTGGCCGTGAACATCAGCGGCCTGTCTAACGGCGAAACCATCCTCGCGGTGGACCTGCGTCCGGGCGGCACGCCCGCCGGCCAGATGTATGCGATCACCAGCGCGGCTCGCGTCTACACCATCGATCCGAACAGCGGTACGGCCACACTCAAGGTCAACATGACCGCCGACCCGAGCGACACCACCATGCCGTTCACATCGCTGCAAGGCACGCGAGTGAGCATCGACGTGAACAACCTGGTGGATCAGCTGCGCGTCGTCAGCAACTCCGGTCAGAACCTGCGCGTGATGCTGGACACCGGCGCGACGTTCACGGATACGCCGTTGACGGTCAGCGGCGTGACGCCCAACGGCATCTCGGAAGTTGGTTATACGAATAACTTCTCCGCGACCTGCCGCACGACGGTTTTCTATATCGACACCAGCTCCGATCGTTTGATGACCAGCGTCAACGCGAGCGCCGGCATCCTGACAGCGGTGGGTCCGCTGACGGTGGATGCGACCGCGATCGCCGGCTTCGATATTTCCACGACGCCTGACGGCGTGAACACTGCGTATGCCGCGCTCACCGTGATGGGCACGACTTCGCTGTACACCATCAATCTGCAGACCGGCGCCGCGACCGTGGTCGCTCCGATCGGCTCGCTGAATAGCGGCGAGAGCATCGTCGGCCTGTCGCGTCCCGTGCCCTCGACGACTCCGGTGCAACCGGTCGGCGAGCTGCTCGCACTCACGGACAACAACGGCCTCTCCTCCTTCAACAGCGCGTTCCCGCCGAAGCTGTGCACGACCGGCACCATCGCCGGCCTGCAAGGCGGCGAAACGGTGATCGGCATCGACACACGTCCGGCCGATCGCACGCTGTACGCGCTGACCAGCGGCGGTCGCCTCTACACCGTGAATCCTTCGACCGCCACTGCGACATTCAAGGCTGCATTGACTGCCGCGGCCGGCGACGACAATCCATTCACCGCGTTGGATACCGTTCCGATCACGATCGATGTGAGTCCGGCGGCGGATGGCCTGCGCGTCATCAGCGCCAACGGCACCAACCTGCGCGTGGTGCTGGATACGGGCGCAACGATCACCGATGCGGCGCTCAACCCGGCAGGCTCGACGGTCACGGCCATCGGCTACACCAACAAGTTCGCCGGCACGGCTAACGCGACTTTGTATGTAGTCGACACGCAGAACGATCGACTGTTGATTCAGGGCCGCGCTCCGGGCAGCCCGATCAATGGTGATCTGACTCCGGTCGGTCCACTGAACGTCGGCGACGTGCAAGCGATCGCGGGCATGGAGATCAACGCCACCAACAACACCGCGTTCGCGGCGTTCCAGATCGGCGGCGCGGCGACTACATCCGATCTCTACAACATCAATCTGCTGACGGGCGCGGCCACTCGCGTCAATAACATCGGCACCATGAGCCGCGTGCGTGCACTCGCTGCGTCGAATGTGCCGCAGGCGACGGTGTTCGGCCTCACCTCCGATGCACGGTTGGTGAGCTTCAACGCCGCGACGCCCGGCACGTTCAACAGCAACCTGCCGGTCACCGGTTTGCAGGGTGGTGAGCAGATCCTCGGCTTCGATCTGCGTCCGTCCAACCAGACCGTTTACATCCTCACCGATGGCATGCGCGTGTACACCCTCAACACCACCACCGGCCAGGCGATGCTGTCGGGTTCGTTGATGGCCAACGTCGGCGATCCGTTTCAGCGTCTGATCGGCACCGCGTTCGGCGTGGACTTCAGCCCGACAGCGGACGCGATGCGCGTCATCACCGATGCCGAGCACAACCT
>JBEVKA010000345.1:0-3720 GCA_040509855.1 Steroidobacter sp. | reverse complement strand
CGCTCGTTGGAGGTTTCCGCCGCGCCACGCTGCAGCGGCACCGCTTTGTCGATCGAGATATGAACCGGTTCGAAGCGCGCGTGCGCCGGTGTCGAAGCGAGATAGAACTTCGCGCTCTCGCTCGTCTGCGATTCGAACACCACGTCCTTCACGCCCATCGGCACATACAAACCGTCTTTCGGCGCGAGCGTGAATGCCTGACCATCGAGCGTGACCTTGCCCGTGGTCTTGCCGATGTTGACCACGCCGAGTTCACGACGCTCGAGGAACGGCTTGCCCTTGGCGGAAGCCGGCTCGGTCTGTTCCGGCAGCCGCACCGGCTTGCCGGCGGGATTCACGCCGCCGATCACGAAACGCTCGTAATGCGCATAGTTGAGCACGACGCCGTTTTCCGCGAACAAGCCCTCGACCAGATAACGATCGCGCAGCTGCTGATTGCTGGCTCCGTCCATCATGTCCGGATGCGTGGCGTGGTAGGTCTTCTTGAACACTTCTATCCCTCGGAAAATGCCGGGCGGCCGTTACAGCTTGTAGGCTTGCTTCGGCAGCCGGTAAGCGAGATCGCCGGCGACCTGGGCGGCGCCGTCCTCATCGATGCGATGCTCGGCGACCAGCCGCGCGAGATAGGTGCAGTCGATGCGGCGTGCGAGATCGTGCCTGGCTGGAATCGACAGGAACGCACGCGTGTCGTCATTGAAGCCGACGGTGTTGTAGAAACCTGCGCTCTCGGTAGTGTACTCGCGGAAGCGCAGCATTCCTTCGGGGCTGTCATGGAACCACCACGCCGGGCCGAGCTTCAACGCCGGATAGTGGCCGGCGAGCGGCGCGAGTTCGCGGCTGTACACCGTTTCATCCAGCGTAAACAGAATGATCGACACCGCCTTGCTGTTGCCGAAACGATCGAGCAACGGGCGCAACGCCTGCACGTATTCTGTCTTCGCCGGAATGTCCGCACCCTTGTCACGGCCGAAAGTGTCGAACAGCCAGCGATTGTGATTGCGGAACGAGCCGGGATGGATCTGCATCACCAACCCGTCG
Organism: Steroidobacter sp.; assembly: GCA_040509855.1. Classification (GTDB taxonomy): domain Bacteria; phylum Pseudomonadota; class Gammaproteobacteria; order Steroidobacterales; family Steroidobacteraceae; genus Steroidobacter. Next base: position 2,682 of record JBEVKA010000345.1, on the reverse strand, counting down.
TCCGCGCTCATCTTGGCCATTTCGACCAGCATGGCGGCACGGAACAATTCCGCGTCGTCGGCGCTGAACTTGCCGCTGGTCACCTTCTCGAACAAACGTTTCGCGTCCGCTTCGCTCAGATCGGCGGTCGCGGCCGTCGGATGGCCATGGTCGGTCGAAGTCGCACCGGCCTTCATGAAGTCCGCACGACGCTTGCGATGTGCGTTGAGATATCCACTCCATGTATAGACGTCTTCGCCGGTGATTTCCGCAAAGCTTTTCAGCGCGCCCTGGAACTGTTCGTGATCGGGATCGATCACGGCGTCGGGGCGATACGCAGTGACGACGCGACCGCGCCAGCCGCTGTTCTTGATCTTGTGATGATGATCGAGCGTGTCGACCGGCGACTCGGTGGTCGCGATCACTTCGATGTTGAAGCGCTCGAACAGCGCGCGCGGACGAAACGCGTCCGTAGCGAGCTTCTCGCCGATGACGTCGAAGTAATGATCGGCGGTCTCGGACTCCAGGCGCACCGTGAAGCCGAACACTTTCGCGAACACATAGTTCAGCCACAGCCACGACGGCGTGCCGTTGAATAGATAGAAATTCGCCGCGAACTTGCGCCACGCTTCGCGCGGGTTCGCATTCGACGGCCCTTTGCGAGACGCGACGCCCAGCTCATTCAGATCCAGGCCCTGGCTGTAGAGCATGCGGAACAGATAATGGTCCGGCGCCAGCAGCAACTCCGTGGCATTACCGAACGGCAAATTGTTGGAGAACCAGCTCGGATCGGTGTGCCCGTGCGGGCTCAGGATGGGCAGATCGCGAATCCCGGCGTACAAACGCTGGGCAATTGCGCGAACGGTCGGGTCCGACGGAAACAATCGGTCTTCGTGGAAATGTAAGGGTTTGGTCATGCGCGTCGCCGTCCCGCTGGTCGGGACATCAGAGGAAATGAATGGTAACCGGTGTCATGTCCACTGGCCAGCAATCCGGGCTGCTAGAGACCGAATTGCGTTCAAAATCATTCAAGTGGTGATGACACGTTCGTTAGCTGTTGGGCCGGCCCGAAGACTCGCGCACCACCAGGTGTGGGAACACCGTGGTGATTGCTAGTGGGCCTGGAGTGCGGGAAATCTTGGCGATCAATTTCTCCGCCGCCATCCGCCCCATGTCGCGGATAGGTTGGTGCATGGTAGTCAACGAAGGGCAAAGGCGCGAGGCGAGCGGACTGTCATCGAAGCCGATGACGGTCAGATCGTGTGGAATACGCAACCCACGCAAATAGGCCGTCCGGTAAACGCCCGCCGCGGTCTCGTCGTTGCCGGCGAAGATGGCTGTGGGCTTCGGCGTGCGGGATAACAGCATTTCGGCGCAAGCCGCGCCCGATTCGAAGGTGTACTGGCCGTTCGCGATGTATTCAGGCGACAGCGAAAGTCCGCGCTCCGCGAGCGCCTCGGAAAACCCTTCCAGACGTTCCTGCGATGAACGGTACGTCGGCGGACCGATAATCATGGCGATGCGTGTATGCCCGAGCTTCGCCAAATGCTCGGCAACTTCCGCGGCCGACTGCTTGTCCATGGATTGGACCAGGTTGCCTGGATCATCCAGCTGCGCGGAAATGATGCGGATGTAAGGACAATGCACATCGCGCAGCAGGTCCGCGAGCGCGGGATTTTCCGAGACTGGCGGCAGCAACAGCATGCCGTCGAGTTTTTGACGGCTGACCAGCTGACGAATGTCGTTCAGGAATTCCGGGCTGTTGCGATCGCAAGGATGCACCACCAGCTCGTAGCCGACCCGGCGCAAAGCGGCGAGCGCGCCTTCCTGCACATTGATGACATAGGGCGCGTTGGGATTGTCATACACGAGCCCGATCAGGTACGAACGCCGGAATGCGAGGCCGCGCGCCTGAGGATCGGGTGTGAATCCGGTGGTGCGAATGATCTCGGCGATGCGGGTGCGCGTCTCCTCGCGCACGAACGGCGACTCGTTGATTACGCGTGAGACGGTCTTCTTGGAGACGTTCGCCAGGCGCGCGATATCGTTGATGGTGTGCTTCTTCTCCAGATTACGCCGCAAAGCCGGCCGCGCCTCCAGGATGGGCGCTGGACGCGTTTCGGACACCACCCGCCCCGGCGGGACGTGTCGACTGACTTTCTTGGTCGATTTTCGAGGCATCGAGCGGCGTAACCTTATTTATGAGTACGAAGACGACTTCGCCATTGTCAGAATACCTTGCGCCTGCACCTCGCGGGAGTGAACCGTAGCAAACCTCGCGCAAGCTGACACCGGTTTCCCGCCCCACCCAATGAATGCCATGATGCCGATCCTATGAACGCAGCCACTTCCACCACTCAAAAACCCGGTCCCACACCTGCGGTTTATCGAGTCGCGGCCCAGGACGATGTCGCCGTCGCCCTGCGCGACCTGCCGGCCGGAGAAACCATTTCTGTCGGGGATCGTAGCATCACACTCATCGACGCCATCCCGCGCGGACATAAGGTGGCGATTCGCGCCGTGTCCGCTGGCCAGCCGGTGCGTAAGTACGGTTGGCCGATCGGGCGCGCCACTGCGGATATCACGGTGGGCGCGCACGTTCACACCCACAACGTCGCAACACTATTAAGTGGCACCGACGAATACGAGTACTCGCCGACCTCCGCGCACGCGGGCAGCGCTGTCAACGCTGCGGCGACCTTC
>JBEVKA010000344.1:0-6569 GCA_040509855.1 Steroidobacter sp. | reverse complement strand
GCAAAGTCGAATGGGACGCCACCGACAATCTCACCGTCACGCTAGCGCCGCGCTTCAATCGCAACGAATCGACCTGCTGCGTCAGCCCCATCACCTCGCTGACGCCGGGATTGTTCTATCAAGGCATCACGCAACTGCCCGCGAGCCAGGTGCTGGCCGGCATCCCGATCGGACCCGACAATCGCTACGTTCGCAACGACTATCGCAGCGGTGGCGATTCGGAAGTGGCCGGCGGCACCGTGCGTTTGGACTATGTATTCGACGGTGGATTGATGGACGGCCACACGCTGTCGTCGATCAGTTCGCTCGACAACTACCGCATGCGTGACTACCAGGACATCGACGGCACCGATTCGCACTTCCTGTTGTATTTCCCGGTCGCTTCGCCTTCAGGGATCGACAGCGGCGCAGTCATCAACGGCTACTTCCATGCGAAGTCCAACACGCAGGAAATTCGCCTGGTATCGCCGGACGCGACGCGGCTGCGCTATGTCGCCGGCCTCTGGTATGCGCACAACGATCTCGATCGTTTCCTCGACCGCGGTCCGATATTGTCACAATCGCGCTATTACGCGGCGAGCACCAACACCAACTACTCGCTCTATACCCAGGCGACCTACGACCTCACCGACAAGGCCACGCTGATCGGCGGCGTGCGATTGAACCGGCAGGAGATCGACTATGAGTTCGACAATCTGCTGCTGAATCAGCACTTCGACGGCGCGGATGAGGAAGACGCGGTCACCGGTCGTGCCGGCATTCAGTATCAATGGACGCCGGAAGTGATGACGTTCCTCACCTATTCATCGGGCTACAAGGGCCAGGCATACGATCTGGTGAGCACGTTCAACGCGCGCATTGCTGCGCAGATGCCGGTGCCGCACGAAACGGCGGACAACTACGAAATCGGCGTGAAGAGCACGTTGTTCGATCGCCGGCTGTATCTCAACGCCACCGTCTTCAACGCCGACTATTACGGCTTCCAGACCTCGGTAACATCGACGCTGCCGGACGGTACGTTCCTGACGTTCCTCAACAGCGTCGGTCATCTGCAAACACGCGGGCTGGAAATCGATTGGGCGGCACGCGTGACGGAGAATCTGTCGCTCAACGGCGCGTTCGCGTACACGGACGCGACGGTGCAGGACTTCCCGAACGGGCCTTGTTACAACGGCCAGACGCTCGCGCAAGGCTGCTACGTCGACTCAACCAACAGCCGCGTGCAGGATTTGAAAGGCAAGCGTCTGAACAACGTGCCGGAATATAAATTCAACGTCGGTGGCCAGTACGAGTTCGCGGTGCCGGGGTTGCCGGTGGATGGTTTCGTCGGCCTCACCTATCGCTGGCAGGACGAAGTGAACTTCGCGTTGAGCCAGGACCCGCGCACCATCCACAAAGACTATGGCATCACCGATCTGACGCTCGGCGTGAAGGATCGTGACGGTCGCTACAAACTCACCGGGTTCGTCAACAACGCCTTCGACGAGCGTTTCGCGCAAGGCCTCGGCAACGGCACGTCTGGTTTCAGCGGCGTGACGGGCGCACTCGGCTCGACGTGGACGGTACCGCGCGCAGGCTTCCGTTACTTCGGTGCGCGTGTCGATGTGAATTTCTAAGTCTCACCGGACAGCGCTGGCCGCCCGATTCGCGATCTCCTCGCGTTTGGCGGCCAGCCGCTCCCGCGTTCGTTCCATTTCCTCCAGCTCCGCCGTCACCAGCAGGTTCTCGATCAATCCCCCGAGATGCGCCTGCATGGCGGCGCGAGCTGCCTTTGGATCGCGCGTCCTCAGGCTCTCGATGATCTCGCGATGTTCGTCCTGTAGCGGCGTGCGACGCACTTTGCCCGCACGCTCCAGCAACTGCATGCAAAGCGGCGATCTGTAGCGCAGGTCCCAGGTATTCTCGACGATGCGCACCATGGCGATGTTGCGCGTGGCTTGCGCGATTGAAATGTGAAATTGCCGGTCGGCCAGCTCGCTTTGTTCCTTGGTCGCCGCTTCGTTACCCATCTCCGCGACCAATGTTTCCAGGTACGCGAGCTCTTCGTCGGTAATGTGAGTTGCGGCGAGCGCGGCGACCTCGCCTTCGAACAAACGCCGCGCTTCGGCCTGATCGAACGCGCCAATGTCCAAGTCCTTGGGCGCGGTGGTCGAGACACTCGGCTGACGGACGTACACGCCGGATCCCTGACGAGCTTCCAGAAAGCCGCGCATCTCAAGTGCGATGACCGCACGACGCACCGTGGGACGGCTGACTCCGAATTCCTCGGCCAAATCGCGCTCCGATGCCAAGCGCTGACCCGACACATACTTGCCATCCGCGATGGCCTGCTCGATGGCAGCGGCCACTTGCTGATAGCGTCGCAGCGAGTTGTCGGAACGCGTGGACATCGTGGTGCTCAGCGCGACTTCATGTCGGATCCTTGCCGCTACTCTTACGTCGCGCCAGCGCTTCGCCGATCTTGATTTCCAAGCCGCGCGGCGCTGGCTGGTAATACTGTTTCGGCGTCATGCCATCTGGGAAATAGTTCTCGCCTGCGGCATAAGCATCGGGCTCGTTGTGAGCGTAGCGATAGTTCTTGCCGTAGCCCAACTGTTTCATCAACTTGGTCGGCGCGTTACGCAAATGCAGAGGCACTTCGAGTGAGCCGAGGGATTGCGCGTCCTGCATGGCCTCGCCAAACGCTGCATACACCGCGTTGCTCTTGGCCGTGCACGCCAGAAACACGACCGCCTGCGCGATCGCCAGCTCACCTTCGGGCGAACCCAGGCGTTCGTAGACTTCGCAAGCTTCCAGCGACATGGTCAGGCCGCGCGGATCGGCATTGCCGATGTCTTCAGACGCCATGCGGAGCACGCGTCGCGCACTGTAACGAGGATCGCTACCACCGTCGAGCCTGCGGCACAGCCAATACACTGCCGCGTCGGGATCGCTGCCGCGCACGGACTTATGCAATGCCGAGATTTGATCGTAGAACGCCTCGCCCTGCTTGTCGAAACGACGCAAGCCACCGGAGGCGACTTCGTTCGCGATCGCTTCGGTGATCGCCGGCGGATCTTCGGCGCTGGCGAGATCGAGCGCCAGCTCCAGCATGTTCAACGAACGACGAGCGTCGCCATCGGCAGCGCGTGCAATCAATTCCAAAGCCGCTTCGTCCGCGCGAACCGATGTTTCACTTGTTTGTTTCGCGAGCGCCCGGTCGAGCACGCGTCGAATGTCCGATTCGGTGAGTGCGCGCAGCACATAGACTCGTGCCCGAGACAGCAACGCGTTGTTCAATTCGAACGAAGGATTCTCGGTGGTGGCACCGATGAAGACGAACGTACCGTCCTCGACCCACGGCAGAAACGCATCCTGTTGTGCCTTGTTGAAACGATGCACTTCGTCCAGGAACAGTACGGTGCGACGGCCTGCCCTCTTTGTTTCCTGAGCCTGCTCGGCCGCGGCGCGAATGTCTTTGACGCCAGCCATCACGGCGGACAATGCAATGAACTCGGCATCGCATTGTTTGGCGACCAGCTTGGCGAGCGTGGTTTTGCCGGTGCCCGGCGGGCCCCACAAGATCATCGAATGCAGGTGGCCGCCCTCGAGCATGCGTCGCAGCGGCTTGCCAGGACCGAACAAATGCACCTGGCCGACATACTCATCGAGCGTCGCCGGCCGCAGCCGATCCGCGAGCGGCCGCGCGTCCTCGGCTTGCTCCGGCTTTTTCACGACTTTCTGACCACGGCTTTCGTCACGAGCGATTCGATCCACTGCGCCCAGCCACCCAGCCCGAACCAGCACACGAGCAGCCCGGCGACGATGCCGGTGCTGTTGGCCACTACATCCATCGGGTCCGCATGGCGGCCCAGATGCATCGTGCCCTGCGCGAACTCGATCAGCACTCCCAGAATGCACAGCCCGATGGCAATGATCCAGTAACGCGCCTTGGGATAAATGCCCGCGAACCACAGCGACAACAACAGATACGCAAGGAAATGTTCGGTCTTGTCGCTGGCGTCGACCTGCGGCAGCTGACTCACCGGCATCAGGCAAATCACGATGGCGAAGACAACCGCGGCCCAACCGAACCCCAGCCACAAGCGCGGATATCGAAGCGGCAACATTCTCAACAAGGGCCTGTGAACACTCATTTCCTGTCGGGTGCATCGCCGATCACATCGGCGCCGGCAGGAACGGTAAAGGTGAATCGTGACGGATCGATGGGGGGATTGCGTTGCAATTGTGAAAATTCGAGGCTGGTGGTCTGGCCGAGCTTGTCCGCCAGTTCCATGAAGCGCAGCGTCGCGCCCTCGAAGCCGAGCCGCACCCATTTGAAATCGGTGTCGTCGCGCTTGGGCTCCATGCGCACCCACTCGATCTTGCCTTCCTGCGAGGACTGTACGACTTTGAAATTGTCCTGCAGGTTGCCCTGGCCACTGAGCAGCATCGCGGGCGTCGCGGACAACGTGTCGTCGAGCTTGCGCACGGTGACCTGTTCGAGATCGGCGTCGTACAACCAGATGCGCGCGCCGTCGGCGACGATCACCTGCTCATTCGGTTCGCGATAGTCCCAACGAAATCGATCGGGCCGGCGGATCGCCAGCTCGCCGCTCGCCTGTTCCACGACCTGCCCGGAACGATCGGACAATGTTTGTTTGAATTGAGCCTGCAGCGACTGCAGGCCCTGCAGGAAGCCTTCGATTTTTTGTCGACCCGCGGCCGGATCGGCGGCGCTCCACGCGCTGGAAGCGCAACAGAGCAGAATCAATGCAGCCAACCATCTTGTCATCGACATCACTCTTCAGCCGGCGGCGGAGCGAGCACCTCGCGCGAGCCGTTGGATTGCAGCGGGCCGACCAGGCCGGCGGCCTCCATGGTTTCGATCATGCGCGCGGCACGGTTGTAGCCGATCTTCAAGCGACGCTGCACGCCGGAGATCGAAGCCTTGCGGGATTCGACCACGATGCGCACGGCTTGGTCGTAGAGCGGATCCTGCTCGCCGTCCGAGCCCTCGCCGTCGCCACCACCTTCGCCCGCCTCACCCGCCAAGCCGGGAATCGGTTGCGACGGCCCTTCGAGAATCTCATTCACGTATTGCGGCGGCGACGCACTCTTCAACGCGCCGACCACGCGATGCACTTCCTGGTCGGAAACAAACGCGCCATGCACGCGAATCGGCACTGACGTACCGGGCTGCAGGAACAGCATGTCACCATGACCGAGCAGTTGCTCGGCACCCATCTGATCGAGGATGGTGCGCGAGTCCACTTTCGCCGACACCTGGAAGGCGATGCGCGTCGGAATGTTTGCTTTAATCAAGCCGGTAATCACGTCCACCGACGGACGTTGCGTGGCGAGGATCAAATGAATGCCCGAGGCGCGCGCCTTTTGCGCCAGGCGGGCGATCAACTCTTCCACCTTCTTGCCGACGATCATCATCATGTCGGCGAGCTCGTCGACGATGACTACGATGAACGGCAGCGGCTCGAGGAACGGCACTTCGTTGGCATTGCCTTCCGGCCCGAGCATCTTCATCAGCAGTGGATCGCGAATCGGATCCTTGGCTTCCTGCGCTTCCTTGATCTTGCGATTGAAGCCCGCGAGGTTACGCACGCCGAGCGCAGCCATCAGTTGATAGCGACGTTCCATCTCGGCCACGCACCAGCGCAACGCGTTGGCCGCTTCCTTCATGTCCGTGACGACCGGCGCCAGCAGATGCGGAATGCCTTCGTACACCGACAGTTCCAGCATCTTCGGATCGATCATGATGAGGCGCACGTGCTCGGCCGACGCCTTGTAGAGCAGCGACAACACCATCGCATTGACCGCGGTCGATTTACCGGAACCAGTGGTACCACCGACCAGCAAGTGAGGCATACGCGCGAGGTCCGCGACCATCGGCGCACCGCTGATGTCTTTACCGAGCACCAGCGCGAGTGGCGATGTGACTTCGTCGTACGTCTTGGACTTGATGATCTCGCCCAAGCTCACGATCTCGCGCTTCTCGTTCGGGATTTCCAGGCCGACAGTGGGCTTGCCCGGAATGACTTCTACAACGCGCACGCTGATCGCAGACAAGCCGCGCGCGAGATCCTTGGCAAGATTCGAGATCTGGCTGACTTTGACGCCAGCGGCGAGGCTCAGTTCGAAACGGGTGATGACCGGGCCGGGATGAACCGCGACCACTTCGGCCTCGACGCCGAAGTCTCGCAGCTTGAGTTCGACCAGGCGCGACATCGCCTCCAGCGCTTCGGGCGAATAGCCCTGCACCTTTGCCGGCGCATCGTCCAACAGCGACAGCGCGGGGAGTTCCTTGGAAGTCGGTGGTTCGAACAGCGCGACCTGGCGTTCTTTTTCGACGCGCTCGCTCTTCTCCACCTTCTGCACCACCGGCTCGATCTTCGGCGGCGGGCGGGCGGCGACGCGCTTCTGTTCTTCGCGAACGATTTCCTGGCGCGCTTCCTTCACCTCGCGGCCTTGTTTGATCTCGCGCGATTCGCTGATGCGACCGGTGAGCCAATCCACTCCGCGCAGAGTCACACGGCCGGTCCAGTCCATCACTTCGATCCACGAGTGACCGATGA
>JBEVKA010000343.1:0-4388 GCA_040509855.1 Steroidobacter sp. | reverse complement strand
CCGACATTCGAAAACAGAATATGTGAACGCAAAAACGCCGGCCGCGAGCCCACCGAAAGCGGGCCGCGGACAGGTCGAGATTCAGAACATCTCGGAGGCGTCGGGAGGACGGATTTCGGAAGGTTTGTGGCGCGACGCGATGTGCTCGCCGGTGATCATTTCATCGTAGGCCTGGCCCGGACCGACCATAGGATAGACGCCGGCGTCCGGGTCGCCTGACGGGCACAGCCTTGCTCGTCGTCACACTAACCACGCAATTCGAATTTCTTTTCCGAGCACTTCGTGCACAGCTGTACCCCAGTTCTTGTTGCGTGGCAGAAGAGTCTTGTTGCAAGAAAACAGCATTCCGTACCGAGTTTTGCAAATAGACATTCCCTGAAGGAACACCCAGGGGTTTTCCCCTAAAAGCAGCTGAATTTCAGTGTCTCACTGTGGCGCCAAGCGCAAAGTTCCTTGGCAAAACCCACCCCGCTCTTGACGTACTTCACATTTTTAGATGAATTTTGTATTACGGACGCAACAAAAGCCGACTTAACAGTAGAAAACGCTTGACGCCGGTACGTGAATACCGCAGTTTCCAAACCCGTAAAAAATGCCGACGTGAGGTGTTCTGGCCACACCTGATTGATGCCCCCTACCCAGAGACCCTTTGCCCGAAATTAGTCACGACTTGATGCCGGGGTGCTGCGCCGGACGGATGCACCGAGTGCCCGGATCAAATGATTCAGGAGGATTCATGAGTTCGTATTTACGTTCGAGTATTCGCACCGCTTTGATCGCTGCCGCAGTGGCAGGATCAGGCGTTGCTGCCGCGGCAGAGCCGCAACAGACGACCTTCATCGAAGAAATCGAAGTGGTCGTCACCACCGGTTCGTACATCGAAGGTGCCGCTGAAGACGCCGCTCTGCCGATCGATGTGTTGCGCTCCGAAGACCTTGCCAAGCAAGGCTCGCCCAACATGGTCGATCTCATCCGTTCGATTCCCGCCATGCAGGGTACGGTCGGTGAGTCGAACCAGTTCACTGCTGGCGGTACCTCGGGCACTGCAGGTGTGAACCTGCGTGGCTTGGGCGCGCCCCGTACGTTGATCCTGTTGAACGGTCGCCGTTTGTCGCCTTCCGCGGCTTCGCTGATCGGTTACGACGCCAACATGCTGCCGGTCGCCTCGATCGGTCGTATCGAAGTCCTGAAGGACGGCGCCGCGGCGACCTACGGTTCTGACGCTGTCGCCGGCGTGGTGAACTTCATCACCAAGAAGCTGGACGGCTTCGAAGTTGAAGGTTCATACAACTACATCGACGGTTCGGATGGCGATTACACCGCCAGCATGGCGTTCGGCCACAAGGGCGAAACGTCGGACATGTTGATCTCTGCGGGCTATCGTCATCGCTCGGAGTTGAGCGCGTTGGATCGCGATTTCTCGGTCCGTCCGTTTGCGCAAAACCCGCAAGGCGGTTTCTCGGGCTTCGGTAACCCAGGCACGTTCATTCTGCCGGGCGGCGCCGGCGCTGCGGCCAGCTTCGTCGATCCAGGTTGCGACGATCTCGGTCAGATCCAGTCGGCGACGGGCTGCCAATTCCAGTTCACGCAGTTCGACAACATCGTCGAAGAAGAAGAGCAGTACAACGTCTACGCCGAATACAACAAGCTGTTCGGTGAAAGCCTTGAATGGCACGTTGAAGCGTTCTACGCCGCTCACGATGTGCCGGAAGAGAATTCATCTCCGTCCTACGCTCCGACACAAAATGCGACGCTCTCGGCTGCTGGCGTTCCTGGCGGCCCGACCTTCTCGATCTCGGCCAATCATCCCGGCTTGACCGCTGCATACATCGCCGGCCTGTCGGCTGCTCAGCAGGCTCAGCTTGCAACGCTGCGCGCAGCGAACGGCAACATCGCCGTCAGCGGTCTGCAGTGGCGTCCGTTCGGTATCGGCGGCAACCCGCTCACCGGCGGCGAAGGCAAAGAAGACAGCCGTTTCTTCGATGGCTTCCGTTTCTCGACGGGCCTGAAGGGCGAGTTCGCGGAAACCAACTGGGACGTCGCTGTGACGTACATGGAAAACACGCGCGAACTGCGCACGCCGGACATCATCGTGACGCGTCTCGCTTCGGCGCTGCGCGGCCTCGGCGGTCCGAACTGCACAGGCACGACTCCTGGCGCGAACGGTTGCTTGTATTTCAACCCGTTCTCGACAGCGGTTCAGCGCAATGCCATTACGGGCCAGGTCAATCCATTCTTCGACCCGAATCAAGCCAACAGCGTGCAGCTGGCGGATTATTTGTTCGAAGATTCGGGCTCCGACGACACCGCCAAGACTTTCGTCGTCGACGCCGTGTTGACGGGTCAGCTGCCGTTCGGCTTCTCCGCCGGCAGTATCGGCTGGGCCGCCGGTGCTCAGTTCCGCGAAGAAACATTGGAACGTGATCCGTTCGGCTTCTCGGATATCTCACAATTTCCTTGCGTGACTTCGCTCACCAACCCGGCTGCGACCTGCAGCGTGCAATCGGGCGTGTTCAGCTTCCAGGGCCCGGTCACACCGCTGGATCTGTCCCGCGACGTCAAAGCCGTGTTCAGCGAATTGAACATCCCTGTGTTGGAAAACCTGTCTGCACAGCTGGCAGTTCGTTACGAAGATTACGGTGATTCGGTCGGCGCGACGACCAACCCGAAGTTCTCGTTCCGTTATTCGCCGTTCGATTTCTTCGCGCTCCGCGGTTCCGTCGGTACGACGTTCCGTGGTCCGTTGCAGACGCAGTTGGATCCGAGTTCCACCGCGGGCCTCGCGTTCACTCCGGCGGCGACTGGCTACAAGACGTATGACACCTTCGGCAACCAGAATTTGAAGGCGGAAGAAGCCTTCACGTTCAACGTCGGCTTCATCGTCAAGGCCGGCGGCTTCGCCGGTACGTTGGACTACTGGTCTTACGATCTGGAAGACGCGCTGGAAAACGAAAGCGGCACGGAAATCGTCGCCAAGTTCTTCGGCACGGCGCCGGGTGCGGCTAACCAATGTAACAACCCGGCCTTCGCGGTGTTACGTCAGCGCTTCACGTTCGGCGGCGGCGACGGCAGCTGCTCGATCGCGAACCTGACTCGCGTGAGAACGCAGACCATCAACGGTCCGGATCAGAAGATCTCCGGCTTCGACGCCAGCTTGCAGTACTCGTTCGAAAACGTGTTGAAGGGCGACATCGTGGTCGGCTCGGATGCGACATACACGTTGGAATACGAGCGTGATGCAGCTGTCGTGGACGGTGTGGAAATTCAAGCGGCCATGGACTTCATCGGCACTCGCGGCGCTTCGGGCATTCTCGCCGCAACGCTGCCTGAGTTGCGTGGTTCGGCGTACTTCGACTACTCCACCGATTGGTTGGCGGCGCAGGGCGTTCGCATCACGGCTCGTTACGTGAAGGGCGTGCAAGACGTGCGTGCAGGTCTGGGTACGGCCACGGCGAACGGCGTGAACATCGACGACTTCGTGACATACGACTTGGTGTATCGCTTGTCGTTGCCGGCGCAGACGACGTTGACCGCCTCGGTGATCAACTTCACCGATGAGGACCCACCGTTGGTGCGTCTGGACCTTGGCTATGATCCGTTCATCGCCAACCCGCTCGGCCGTTACTTCAAATTGCTGGTGAACAAGCGCTTCTGATCGAAGCACGAAGTTCGAACACGAGGGTACATGGATGTACCCGCAGCAATTGAGTTTTAGAGAAGGAACACTGGCGATCACGGATCGGATCGCCGGTGGAAGCGGGGTTCGGGAAGAGCCCCGCTTTTTTTATGGCTGGCGCTTACTCAGCAAACAAACCGAGCAGCATCGGCTTCGCATACAACTCGCGAATCTGATGGGGCGCCGCGTGCGGTACCCACCAGCGATGTTCGGCCGACGCATTCAACGTGGCAGAAAACATTTGCGCGGCGATCATCGGATCCACCGCTCGCATCGATCCTGACGCGATGCCATCAGAGATAACGCCGGCAAACCGATTCGATATTTGCGCGTACCACTCGATCATTTCCTGACGCATCGGCGGCGGTAACGCGACGAGTGCGGACGTGCGCAGCAACGGCCCGCGCTCCGATAATTGAAATCCGATCAGCGCAGTCGCCAGGCCCGTCAATCGTTCCCAATCGTCTTGAGTGTGCGCCAGCACCGCGCGTTGAATGTGACGCATGGTTTCGAACGTGCGCTTGAAACACGAGACGACCAGGTCGTCCTTGGCTTCGTGGTGGTAATAAAACGAACCCTTGGTGACATTGAGCCGTTCGGAGATTTTTTCCACCGAGGCGCCGCGATAGCCGCGCTCGTTGATCAACCGTGTGGCTGCGACCAGAAATGTTTCCCGCGCCGGCGGCTCTTGCGGAATGCTTTGCAGGATCTC
>JBEVKA010000342.1:0-3920 GCA_040509855.1 Steroidobacter sp. | reverse complement strand
CCGCGCCACTGCCGTAGGAACCTTCGACGGCTGTCGATGCGGTAAAGCCCTGTGGCAAATCGAAAGGACGATGGGTGCGCAGATTGACCGTGCCGGTCACACCACCGTTGAGCAGGTTTGCCGTCGATGTTTTATAAACATCGACGCCGGAGAACAGCTGCGAGGGAATATCGCCGAAGTTCGGCTGCACCGTGGTAACGGAGTTCGCGCCGAGATACTGCTCCCCATTGAGCAACGTCGTTACCTGCGGCAAGCCGCGCAACGCCACCTGGCTGCCCTCGCCGGCATCGCGGCGAATCTGGATGCCGGCAATACGTTGCAAGGAATCCGAAATGGTCACGTCGGGTAATTTGCCGATGTCCTCGGCGGAGATGGAATCGACTATCTGCAAAGCCTCGCGCTTGATTTCGATCGCCGCCTGTTGAGCGGCCCGCACGCCGGTGACAACCACCTCCTCGAGCTGCTCGCCCGGCGCGCCTTGCGCCGAGGCCGTGCCGATGAACGCAATTGTGGATGCCGCCAGAATCGAGCGGCTCGGACGCCGCCTGAACGGAACTGCCATGTAATTCCCCCCGATGTTGGCGACCTGCGAATCGAATCCGGTCCGACGGGGCCGCCAGCCTGCCGACCGATTGGAGAAGATTCTGCTGCCGCTAAAATGATGCTGTCAATAGATTCTTCTATTTGGTTTATTAATTCGACCAACATATCCAATTGCCGGCGGGGTAACGCGGTTGATGATGCCATCGAGCTCCGCGATGGCCGCGACCACATGGTAAAGCGAGCTCGCCGGCGCTGGTTCGTCCACCCACCCGCCATCGAGTGTCATCGTGTCGCGCCACAATCCCGGCGTCATCGTTTGCAAATAGCGCTCGAGCGAGACCGCCGCGCGATGAGCCATGTCGCAATAGATGGGCAATCGCGTCGTATCCCAAGCGAGGCAGGCAGCTTTCAAGCGTTCGGCCTGCGGCCACAATCTCGCACGCCCGTCGCGAATTCGACCGTCATCCAGCAGTGCATTCACTGCAACGCCTCTGCGCGGATCGACACCTCGATTTTCTGCCGCGTCGACAAGGGCCAGAGCCGTGCTTGCCGCGCGCGAGTCGCGAGAGAACGCATGCCAACGTAACAACAGCCAAGCCCACTCGAACTGATGTCCCGGCTCGACGATACGTCCCATTTCACCAGCCGCGGGCACCCACTCGGCGGTAAAGAATTCGCGAATCTGCGCGGTCGCCGGATCTAACAGTCGCGTCAATGCCAACTGCACCAACTGCTCAGCAAGCAAACGCCAGCGCTGGTCGTGATCGAACGCCATCCAGGCCAGCGCCGCTTCGAACAGGTGCATATGTGAATTGCTCGTCAGCAACCCATCCCGATCCGGCGATTCCCTGAAACCGCCGGTGTCGTTACGCAGGTGCCTGCAAATATTGTCGAGCAGCTGATGAGCGCGATCTCGCAACGACTCGTCGTTGAAAACATCGAAGGCGGAGGCGTAGCCGAGCAATGCAAATGCCTGGTCGTACAGCAGCACGGAGTCGTCGACCACTGCGCCGTCCGGAGCTACACAGTTGCGTATGAAGTGATCGTCGCGAAGGTAATGCCGCAGGAAATAATCGAGGCTGTGCCGCGTCGCCAGCTCCGTCAACCCATCGTGGCCGAGATCATCGGCCAGACTGAACGCATACATCTGGCGCGGATGAAGGCGTGCGCGGCGCGGTTCGTCGGAAGGCTCGCCGCTCTGATGCAAGCGTTCGTGAAAGCCACCATACATTCTGTCCGCGCCACGCTGCCACCACGTCGGATAGGCATCCTCGACCAGCCACTGTTTCAGACGCTGACCTGCCCCGCCAAGCAGCGCCAGCGATTGCGGCCCGATCGGACTGTGAGAACCTGTCGACTGATCCACCATAGCTTTCATCTCGATGGCCACAGGCGAGCAGCGCCCCGCACGCCGGAAGAGTCGCCCCAGCGTGCTTGCACGATGCGCGGCGCCCATGTGTCCGTGAAAACATACGAACGCACGACTGTCGGCAACTTCTCGTACAGCTCGCCGACGTTCGACAAGCCACCGCCGAGCACGATGGTGTCGGGATCGACGATGTTGCATACGACAGCCAGCGCCCGGCCGAGTCGATGGATATAACTGTGTAATGTCGCCTGCGCAGCCGGATCGCCATCGCGAGTGCGCTCGATGATTTCCTCGCCGGACCGTTGCACGCCGGTTCTGGCTGCATAGTCGCGTCGCAGACCGCTACCTGAAACCCATGTTTCCAGGCACCCGCGTTGACCACACCAGCACGCGGGCCCATCCACCTCATCGTGCGATGGCCAGGGCAAAGGGATGTGGCCCCATTCGCCACCCACACCGTGCGCGCCCTCCACCAAGCATCCATTCACCACCAAACCGCCGCCGCAGCCGGTGCCAATGATGACGGCGAATGCGACGGCCGAGCCTGCAGCAGCCCCGTCGACGACTTCTGAAACAGCCAGGCAATTTGCATCGTTGGCGATGCGCACCTCGCGGCCCAACGCCCGGCTCACGTCCTCGCGAAACTGGCGACCATTCAACCAAATCGCGTTGGCATTTCGCATCGTGCCGGTGCGAGGCGATATCGATCCGGGTGTGCCGATGCCCACGGTGCTGTCGCTAGCTCCGGCGTGGCGTTCAGCCGCATGCACCAGCTCGCACACCGTTTGTATCGCGGCGTCGTAGTTCCCGGGATTGGCAGCTCGAATGCGCGCACGGAATTCGCCCGCGACGTCGAGCGCCGCCGCCTCGATCTTCGTTCCGCCGAAATCCACCCCGATCTGGATCAAGCTCGCGAATCCCGCCGCGTGGGCGCGGTCTGCTGAAATTGCGGCTCCAGCGTACTTCGCTCAATTAAAAAAGTAAATTTATTTAATAGCGCCGACTCGGCAGCACGCTCCTGCGAAGGCGATGCGCTCAGTCGGCGGATACTTTCATGAGTGCCGAACGCGACGGCAGCAGGCGCTCCTGGAATGGCAGTATCGCCGCCCCCACCGCCGGTGCATCCGTGGCCATCGCGGCACGCATCACCGGGGCTATTTTGGGAACTTCGCCGGCCCGGCTTCGCAAACGTTGATTCAGACGGTCGGCCAGCTTGTCGACCAGCGCGCCCGGCAGGCGCCCGCCCACGAACACGGCTTTCGGATTCACCAGGCAACTGATCGCGATCAGCGGATCGGTCAGGAAATCCGCCGAATCGTTGATCCATTGCTCCACGATCGCCTGCCCCTTCGGATCCAGCGATTCGAGTTGCTCAGGTCGATCCACGGTGCGATGTTTGGTCGACAGTAGCTCGTACAGCGCGGACAGCGACACTGCGCCCTGCATGGAATGCGCCTTGGTCCGGCGCGAGCGCAATGGCAGGAAACCTATTTCACCGCTACGGCCATCGGCACCACGGAAGTAGCTGCCGTCGATGACCAGACCGCCGCCGAGTCCCGCGCTGATGAGAATATAAAAGAAGGTGGGACTGCGCAGCCCATGTCCGAATTGCAACTCACCGATGGCAGCGGCGGCGGCATCGTTCTCCACCAGGATCGGCGATGGCAGAACGTTGCTGAGCATCTTGGTGACATCGACCGTGGTCCATACACCATAGCTCGACGGACGATGCGGCAGATCGATCTCCCCGAGATCGTCGGGCAGCGCCACGCCGGTACCGATGATCTTGCTGCGCGCGAACTGTTTACTCCGCAGCATCTCCTCCATGGCCTTGCGCGCAAACGAGACCACGGCATTCGGCAAGGCGAAGTCGACTTCGTCGGTGATTCGCGCGCGCACATTCCCCGTCATGTCGAGCGCGACCGCCGTGACGTGATCGCGGTCGATGTTCAAACCAATGGAAAAACAACCATCCGGATTGATCGCGAGGCGCTTCGCCGGCTGCCCC
>JBEVKA010000341.1:0-4510 GCA_040509855.1 Steroidobacter sp. | reverse complement strand
AGTAAAACCGAAATACAAAATGCTCCAACGACCGCGCAGCCGGTCGGCGCCGAACGGCTGACCCTGCTCATCGACGAATGACAGAGGCGGCAGCGGCCGCGCCGGTTCCAGCAGTGTCGCTTTGGCCAGGGTGGGGCCGCCAGGGCGATCCAGCATCGCGCGCGACAACAGCATGCCGCCCGCAATCGCTACAATGGCGACCACCGCCGCGAGTCCGATCGATTGGTTGCGAGTCATTTTTCTCCTCGTGGCGTGAAGTATCGCATGCCCGCAAAGAAATCCGCCCCCAGGAAGTCCACCGCGAAGTCGTCCGTCGCGCGGTCACGCAAAGCCAGCGCCCGGCCGTCACGCAAGAGTGCGACGGTCGAACCCGCGCCAGCCATTCCGGAACCTGGGACCGTCGCGCAGCTCATCAGCTACGCGGCCGAGCGCTTCGCCATCGCCGAGCTGTGGTTCGGTCATGGCACCGACAACGCGGTCGACGAGGCCGCCGAGCTGGTGTTCTTCGCGTCCGGTCTGCGCCACGACCAGGCGGACGAAGTTTACGGACAGGTGCTGAAGCCGAAGCAGCGAGCGGCCGCGCTGAAGCTGATCGAGCGGCGCATTCGCGAGCGCATTCCGGCCGCGTATCTCACCCATCGCATGTGGTTCGCGGGGCACGAGTTCTATGTCGACGAGCGAGTGCTGGTGCCTCGTTCGCCGATCGCGGAGTTGATCGAAGCGCGCTTTCGGCCCTGGATCGAGCCTTCACAGATTCAACGCGTTCTCGACATCGGCACGGGATCGGGCTGCATCGCCATCGCGGCGTCGCTGGCTTTGCCCAAGGCCAAAGTAGATGCGGCGGACATTTCGAACGACGCGCTGGCCGTTGCGCGCATGAATATCGAACAGCACTCGTTGCAGCGTCGCGTGCGCGCGGTGAAGTCCGATGTGTTCGATGGATTGAAGGACGAGCGTTACGACGTGATTGTTTCCAATCCGCCGTACGTGGGCGACCAGGAAATGGCCAGCCTGCCGGAGGAATATCGCCGCGAGCCGGTGGCCGGCTTGCACGGCGGCCGCGACGGGTTGGACATCGTGAATCGCATCATCGATCAGGCAGCGGCGCACCTGCAGCCGCATGGGATCCTGATCGTCGAGGTCGGCAATTCGGAGGACGCGCTGATCGCGGCGCGCCCTCGAATGCCATTCACGTGGCTGGACTTCGAACGCGGCGGCGGTGGCGTGTTCGTGCTGACGCGCTCACAGCTGCCGTCGAAGTAATCAGCGGCTGGCGAACACCTGCCGGAAGCTCCAGCCGTTGCCGATCTTTTTGGCTTGAATCGGCCAGTCCGCGGTGCCGTTGGTAACACCTCGGTGGCGATAGAACAGCATGTCGCCATCTTGCCGGATGGCGTACACCGCGCCGAACGGTCCCGAGAACACTTCGCGAAAATCCCAACCGGTGCCGATCGGCTGCGCCTGAATCTTCCAGCTGGCTGTGCCGTTCAGGAAACCATCGTGCTTGTAAAACAGCATCTCGCCGTTGTGGCGGATCGCGTAGATCGCGCCGTCGTCGCCGGCGAACACCTGGCGGAAGTCCCAGCCGGTGCCGATGACCCTCCCCTGGATGGGCCAGTCGGTCGCTTCCGCGGGCAGACCTTTATGTTTGTAGAACAACATCTCGCCGTTGTGTCGGATGGCGTAGATCGAGCCTTGCTCGCCCGCGAATACGTGGCGGAAGTCCCAGCCCGTGCCGATGCGCTGCGCCTGCATGGACCACTCATCGGAGGTGTTGTACAAGCCGCTGTGCTTGTAGAACAGCATCTCGCCGTTCTGACGAATGGCGTAGATCGCGCCGCCGGGGCCAGCGAAGACCTGGCGAAAATCCCAGCCGTTACCGATCTTCAGCGCCTGTGTGTCCCAGCTCGCTGCGCCGTCGCGCACACCGGTGTGCGCATAGAACAGCATGTCGCCGTCCTGGCGGATCGCGTAAATGGGTAGAACCACTGTTGGCAGGTCCAGCACTGCAGCGGCGGCCCGCGCGCTCACGTTCAATAACCCGGCCGAACCTGCCAGCGATGCAGCGTGCAACATCTGGCGACGAGTCAGGGTAGCCATGGAGTCCCCTCCTTTGTTTCAGCAATGACTGCTGTCGAGGGGCATCCTCCGCCAATGCGCGCGACTCACAATCGCGCGTTTGAGTTATGACGAAGGGCAGGTGTGGTTAGAATCGCATCCGTCATCTGATTCATCCGTCACGCAATGTCCGGCAACACCTTAGGCAAGCTCTTCACCGTCACTACCTTTGGCGAAAGCCACGGGCCAGCGCTCGGCTGTATCGTCGATGGCTGTCCGCCGGGGCTGGCGCTATCGGAGGCGGATATTCAGCCGGAACTGGAGCGGCGGCGCACTGGCACATCGCGGCACACCAGTCAGCGCAAGGAGCCGGATCAGGTGCGCATCCTGTCCGGCGTGTTCGAAGGCCGCACCACCGGCACGCCCATTGGCATGCTGATCGAGAACACCGATCAGCGCTCGTACGACTACGAAAAGATCAAGGACCGTTTCCGGCCCGGTCACGCCGATTACACCTATCAGCAGAAATATGGCTTTCGTGACTATCGCGGCGGCGGTCGTTCATCGGCGCGCGAAACCGTCATGCGTGTGGCCGCAGGCGCGATTGCTCGCAAATATTTGCGCGAGCGCGTGGGTGTGAGCATTCAAGGTTATCTCGCCGAGCTCGGGCCGCTGGTGCTCGAGCCCAAATCACTCGCCACGGTTTACGACAATCCGTTCTTCAGCCCCGATCCTGCGCGGTTGGAAGAACTGGAGAACTACATGATTAACCTGCGTCGCGAGGGCGATTCAGTCGGCGCGCGGATCAATATCGTCGCCACCGGTGTGCCGGCGGGACTGGGCGAACCAGTGTTCGACCGGCTGGACGCGGAGATCGCGTACGCGATGATGAACATCAACGCGGTGAAGGGTGTGGAGATCGGCGCCGGCTTCGCGAGCGTGGCGCAAAAGGGCAGTCAGCATCGCGATGAAATGACCCCGGAAGGTTTCGTTTCCAACAACGCGGGCGGCATCCTGGGCGGCATTTCCTCGGGGCAGGACATCCTGGTCAGCATCGCGCTCAAGCCGACTTCGAGCATCACCATTCCCGGTCGCACGGTCGATATGAATGGCGACAGTGTGGAAGTCATCACCACGGGCCGGCACGACCCTTGTGTAGGATTGCGTGCCACTCCGATCGCCGAGGCCATGCTGGCGCTGGTCCTGATGGACCATTACCTGCGGCAGCGTGCGCAAAACGCAGATGTGCACGCCAAACCGCTGATTCCTAGCAGCGTTTCAGGTAGTGTGCGCGACCCGAATCCATGAGCGGTTGACGGTTGGCGGTTAGCGGTTAGTTCAGAAAGTTCGCAGCAGGTTTCTGAACTAACCGCCAACCGCCAACCGCCAGCCGCTTCGACTCAGGACCTTACGATGAGCAAGCGTTGGAATGTGGCGGTTTTGGGCGCGACTGGCCTGGTCGGCGGCAACATGCTGTCGATCCTGGAGCAGCGCGATTTCCCGGTAGGCGAGATCTATCCGCTGGCGAGCGCCAAATCGGCCGGCAAAACCGTGCGTTTCAAAGGCAAAGACGTGAAGGTGCTGGACGTGGAGACGTTCGACTTCAGCCAGGCGCACATCGGCCTGTTTTCCGCCGGCGCCAGTGTCTCCAAGGTGCACGCGGTGCGCGCCGGCCAGGCCGGCTGCGTGGTCGTCGACAACACCTCGCAGTTCCGCTACCAGGACGACATTCCGCTGGTGGTGAGCGAGGTCAATCCGCATGCCATCGCGGGCTACAAAAAGCACAACATCATCGCCAACCCGAACTGCTCGACCATGCAGATGCTGGTGGCGCTGAAGCCGCTGCACGATGCCGCCGGCATCGAGCGCATCAACGTGGCCACGTATCAGTCAGTGTCGGGCGGCGGCCAGAAGGCCGTCGATGAACTGATGCAACAGACCGAGACCTTGCTGAAGGGCGGCACCGTGACGCCCAAGATCATCGCCAAGCAGATCGCGTTCAACTGCGTGCCGCAGATCGACGTGTTCCTGGACAACGGCTACACCAAGGAAGAAATGAAGATGTTCTGGGAGACCCAGAAGATCCTCGAAGACAAGAGCATCCGGGTGAATGCCACCGCGGTGCGCGTCGGCGTGGTCGCCGGCCACTCCGAGGCTGTGAATATCGAGACTCGGCGCAAGCTCACCGAGGGTGAAGCCAGGGAATTGCTGGCCAGGGCCCCCGGGGTAGTGCTGATGGACGAACGCAAGCCGGGAGGCTATCCCACCGCGGTAACCGAGGCTGCAGGCACGGATCCGGTGTTCGTTGGACGCATCCGCGAAGACATAAGTCATGACCGAGGTCTGAATTTGTGGATTGTGTCCGATAACGTACGCAAGGGAGCAGCGTTAAATACCGTCCAAATCGCCGAGATTTTGGTGAAAGAGTATCTGTGAGCTATAGTTGCGCGCC
>JBEVKA010000340.1:0-4889 GCA_040509855.1 Steroidobacter sp. | reverse complement strand
TGTCGAAAGCATTGTTGTCGGCAGGAGCAATCAAAACGCCTCGCTCGCGTAGGCCAGCCGCAGCCGCAACTTGCTCGGTCAGAGACGCCTCCTGCGCAGGCGCGGCCGCTGGATCCTGCTCGGCCAATGATCCTGGCGGAGTCGATGTGCTATCCGGCGCAGCCGACGCAACTTGCTCCGCGCCCCCCGCAGACGCTGCCTCTTGTTCCAACATTTCGCGTGCGATTGCCTCGGCGAGCTCGCGCTCTGCAAGCTCGGCCTGAGCTTGATCCGGCGCAGCGGTCGCGGCAGGCGAGCGACTTGTCACAGGCGTGCTTGCGACCGCAGCCGTGCTTGGGTCAGCGTTACTAGAAACATTCGGTGCCGGCGGCTTGGGTGTCGCGCGAGACAGCGCAAGTAACTGCGTTCGCATGGCATCGAGTCGCGGATGATTCGGAGCCGCGCGTTGAAGCGCCGTCCAAGCCGTCACCACGCGAGCGGCATTGCGCTCTTGCAACGCCGTGACGACTCGCTGTTCCAACGTATCGATGATTTTCTGCGTTCCTGTCTTCGCATCGGCGTTATCGGGCTGCAGAGAAAGAACCGCTTTGTAATATTCCAGCGCGTTGTCACCGCGCGGATCGATGAGGCGGCCGCTCAGATATGCGATCTGCGCGCTGCCCAGTTTGCTCTTGACGATGTCTTCCACCGGCACGGCGCTCACCTGAGTGGTGTGCATCGTGGCCGGCAGGCTCGTGTCCTGAGATTGCCAGATGACGAACGCAACGACTGCCGCCAACACACCACTCGCAGCTGCCGCGACGATTGTCTTGCTCAAAACCGGCCGCTTGCGCGCGATCGTGCGGATCGTTTGCATGCCGATAGGCTGCGGTACGTCGCGCAGCTCGTTGTAACGACGAGTCGCGGCGTTGAGGAACTGGCCGGCGCGTGCTGGCGAGACCGGCTTGTGAAGAAAACGATAGATGCGGCTCGAGCTGATGAGCGAGGCGACCACGCCTTCTTCTTCGCGACGGCCAGTGGCCATCACGATCAGCTCGGGGAATTGCGCTTGCAGACGGTCGATCAGCGCGGCGACATCACCACGCAGTGAACCGAGGTCGGCAATGAGAACGTCACAACGGCCGCCGACCAGATGATCGACGGCGGCATCGGCGGAAGGAGCGTCCCAGAGAGCGTGCTCGGCGCCCGCGGAATCCCGCAGTACGCCGAGCAGACTCGCATCGGAAGTCAGTACGACGACATCGAGAACCTGTCCCGGGCGCGCAGCGGTGGTGCGCACCGTCGACAGGAAATCCTCGGATCGTGTACTGCGCACGACATTCAGCTCGCGCTCACTCGAGGCAAACGACCAGTTGTGCCGAGTGGCTGCGCCAGTTGATCGGAATGACGAAGGAGCGAATGTTTTCGGGGGTGACGATTCTCTCGGGCTCGCCGGCTACCACGGTCGGCACCGAGATCATGAAGTCTTTGCCGAAGTCCCGGCGCGCGTTGCCCGAGATGGTGTTGGCAACTTCACCCACCAGGTCGCACATGTTCTCCTGGGTCAATTCCGTTTCGCCCATGCGCATCAGCATCACCGTGAGCATCGGGCGCGACGCCGTGAAATAGACGATGCCACGACGCTTGCCGGCGATCGAGATCATGCCAGTGAATTCCTGGATGGTCGGACGGCCTTCGTGAACGATATAGGGCGAGCCTACTGACGCGGGCTGGTTGGCAGCGGTCGCGAAATAGTGCGTCGTTCCTTCGACGAACGTTTCCAATTCGACTTTAGTCATCATTGCCGGCGCCCCTCAGCAGCTCTTCCAGCGCTTCCGTCAGCTGGCGATCTGTGAACGGTTTACAGAGAAAGCCATTGGCGCCCTTCTTCAACGCTTCGATGGCGGTGGCTTTGTCGGAGAGCGCCGAAATCACCAGGATGAGCACATCTGGCTTGATCTTCACCAGGTTCTCGACGCATTCGATGCCGTCCATCTCGGGCATCGTGATGTCCATGGTGACTACATCCGCCGGTTCCTTGCGGAATGCTTCGACTGCCTGCTTGCCATTCGCCGCGGTGGCGATGACCTGCAAACGTTCGATTTGCAATTCGCGCTCGATCTTGCGGCGAATAATATTTGAGTCGTCACAAATCATGAGCTTGAGCTTACCGTTCGTCAACGGTGCAGCCTTTGCGGTCGCGCTCGCCATTACAGTCCCTCTTAATCTTCCAGTGTTGCCGTCGAGGCCTTCTGCAGGTCAGCTGATCGGGGTCGATCAGGCGGCCACCGCACGCTGAGTCGCGGGCAGCCAGATCTTGAACTTGGAGAACTTGCCGCCCGCGGAGGCCAGGCCCACCCGGCCGCCGAGTTCGGCAACCAGAATGCGCACCAGATCCATACCCGCGCCGCGACCCGCATCCGTCGTCACACGATCGGCAGTTGAGAAGCCGGGGCGGAAGATCAGTGCCATGGTCTGACGCGGATCGAGCAGCGCGGCTTGCGCCGGCGTTATCAGTCCTCGTTCCACGGCAACCTCTTTGATCCGCTCCAACTGTAGGCCCCGACCGTCATCCTGCACGATGAGCTCGAAGCCATCAGTGCCGCGCGGCGCAAATTCGACAGCCAGTGCGCCGGCTTCGGCTTTGTTGGCCTTGGTGCGTTCGTTCGGTTCTTCGATACCGTGGACCACGGCGTTGCGAACCAATTGGATGGTGATGTCTTTGACCGCGCGACGATACGCCTCGGGCACTACATCCAGTCCGGCACAGCGCAGAGTGACCTGCTTGGACTGGCTGCTTGCGACGCGAGCCGCGAGGTCTTCCAGCGTGCGCTCGAGACCGACCGCACCGGTCGCTTCGGTATCCAGCGGCGCGGTGAGCACCTTGGTGACCTGCGTCTGATCCTGGCCGGCGAGCCACTGATCCACCTTTTCGGCCTGCACTTCGCCGCCGCCGGAAGTGCGCTTGCTCGCGATGGCGTGATGCAGATCGACCAGTCGGCTCAACATCTCGCGCACCTGCGCCAGGTGGCTGAACAGATCGTCGAGCTTCACGACCAGCGGCAGGAAGTCGCTGCCGGACAGCGACTGACGGCCCTTGAGGTCGTTGAGCGATTCTTCGAACGCGTGCGCGCGCTGCTCGACAGTCTTCAGGCCCAGCGCTGCCGCTTCGCCCTTGACCGCGTGCACCTGACGGTAGATGCCGTCGATCTTGGCGCGGAACGCCGACTCTTCGCGCGCCGGCTCCCTGAGGATGGAGTTCACCATCTTCAACGACACGTCGGCGTCGGTGAGGAAGCTGGTCAAGCTGTCCGGCTCGACGTGCAGGATGCGCAACAGCAGGTCGAGCTGCGCCTGCGCCTTTTCCTGCGATTCCTGCAGTTCGCGCGACAACATCACGCGCTTGGTCACGTCGTTCACAGTCACCAGCAGGTGGGACAGCGAGCCTTCGGATTTCACGCGGTTGAAGTCGAATTCCAGGAAGTGCGGGTCGAAGCCGCCGGCCGGGTTGTCGAAGTGCACTTCGACTTCGTTCAACGGGTTGATGGTCTTGACCAGCTTCTCGTTGACACGCTCGCCCCACAGCAGCGCGACGTAGTCCATCGCGGTCCGCAGGGTCTTCTCGGGGACGATGTCCTTGAGCAGCTTGTCGAAGGTCAGGTCGATGAAGTCTTCGCGGCGGAAGATATTGTTGAGCGCCATCGAGCGCTCGCTACCCAGCCGCAGGTCCTTGTCGAGCAGGAACAAGCCTTCGTTCACGGTGCGCAGAATGTCTTGAGTTTCCTTGCGCGCCCGGGTGGCGACTGCTTCTTCCTTACGCAGGTTACGAGCGAAGTACAGGAAGATCGCGCCGAGCAGCAGCAGCGCGGCGACCATGCCGCCGACTTGAATGCCGCGCACGGTGCCAGTTTCGGCCCGGCTGTGCTCTTCGACCTTCACCGACAGCTTCTTGATGAGCTGCGTCAGCTGGCCGTACGAAGTCGCGCCGTATTGGTTCAGATCGTTCAACGCAGCCTGCAAACGGCGGCCGCGGGGGCTGAGCTGCACAGTCGGCGCCGGGGGTGGGGCGACAACCGCGGGAGCTGCATTCTTGCCATTGGTGGCGGCCGGGGCGGGAGCGGGCGCCGCTGCCGCCTGCGCGGTCACGTAGGGCGAGCCCGAGAAGCGCAGGATGGGGTCGAGCTTCTGTTTGTAGCCGTCCCACAGCTTGCTGCCTTCGCGCAGCAGCTGGTTCGATTCCGGCGTGGTCATGGCCGGCAACACGATGATGTCGCCCGCGGCGTCGGAAATCATGCCGCCGTTGGCCAAGCCGTTCAGCGAACGATCGAAGCCGGTGGCCGCTTTGCGCAGCGATTCCAGCGCGTCGTCGATCTTTTCGCCGTTCTGCAGACGCTGCGCCAACGCAACACTGGCGTCGTACACGGCGCGCGGCTGCTGGGACTGGTCGGCGAGGAATTTCACGCCCGCGACACTGTCCGAGAACTGGCCTGCCTTGCCGTGGTTCACGGCCAGGATGATCGCGATGAACACCAGGAATCCGGTGATCGCGAACACGATTCCTTTATATCGACCTAAATCAAGAATTCCCATGTCTCTTCCCCTTGGCTCGAGCCTGCAAAAACAAGCCCGAGGCCGACCCTCGATGCGGAATGTGCGAAAGACAGCCGGTTCAGACCGACTGTTAGCCGTCCGTGCGCCAAGCTTTCGCTCCTATGGTGAACGGTCCCTAATCTGACAATAAGCAGCTGGACTGTCGCTCGACTCAGTTCCCGTTTTTTAATGACGAAAACTTGCGCCAGTTCAAAGTTTCGCGCAGTGACGTGCGCGATTCGGCACACCGAATCTTCCGGAAAGGCTCATGCGCGACGCACGAGCTGTCTCAAACGCGGCTGCCACACGGCCGCATCGTG
>JBEVKA010000339.1:0-7495 GCA_040509855.1 Steroidobacter sp. | reverse complement strand
TGAACTATCGCTGGTATGGCAAGCGTCACCAGCACAGCGATCATCTCAGCCATCTGTTGGCCGAGATGCAGTTCATGCAGCGGACTTACCCTGGAGCGCAGTGGTAGTCATGGCCGCCGCACCGACCGATCTGGCCGAACGCGAGGTGTGGCGCATTCTGGCCGACGTGCCCGATCCCGAGATTCCGGTGCTCAACGTGGTGGAGCTGGGCATCATTCGCCAGGTGCGATTCGATGCTGACCATCGAGTGACCGTCGGAGTGTCGCCGACTTACACCGGTTGTCCCGCCACCGAAGTGATTGCCGATGCCATTCGTTCACGGCTCGAAGCTGAGGGCTACCGTGAACCACGAGTGCAATCGGTGCTCGCGCCTGCATGGACGAGCGACTGGCTGACCGACAGTGCACGCTCCAAGCTCAAGGAATATGGGATCGCGCCGCCCGCGCACACAGTGAGCAATCCGAAACATCTGTGGCGCGAACCGAAGGTCGCTTGCCCACGCTGCGCATCGACCCAGACATTGAAGTTGAGCGAGTTCGCCTCGACCCCCTGCAAGGCGTTGTATCGATGTTCCAGCTGCCTGGAGCCGTTCGAGTACTTCAAGTGCATCTGAGCCGCTCGTCATGCTGAAGTTTCATTCGCTCGAAGTGGCCGACGTGCGTCCGGAAGGCAGTGACGCGTTGTGCATTTCGTTTGCCGTGCCGGAGTCGCTGCGGCAGGCGTATCGATTCCTGCCGGGGCAACACGTCGGGTTGCGAGCTCACATCGATGGTCAGGAAGTCCGGCGCACGTACTCGATCTGCAGCACAGCGGACGATAGTCACTTGCGGATCGGCGTGCGTGTCCACGACAGCGGCGGCATGTCGCGGCACCTCGCCAGCCAATTGCGTGCGGGCGACCGTATCGATGTGTTGACTCCGACGGGTCGGTTTTTCGTCGAGCCGGCAGTCTCGATGGCGCGAATGTACTGCGCCTTCGCAGGTGGCAGTGGCATCACGCCGATACTGGGCATCCTCAAGAATCTGCTGGTCCAGGAGCCGGCCAGTCAGTTCACTCTGTTCTATAGCAATCGAACCACAGCAAGCATCATGTTTGCCGAAGAGCTGCTGGCGCTGAAGGATCGCTATCCCGCGCGTCTGTCGCTGCATTTTCTGTTGAGTCGCGAGCCGCAGGAGATCGAGCTGTTCAATGGTCGGCTGGATCGAGACAAGATC
The DNA here is from genome assembly GCA_040509855.1 of Steroidobacter sp. Lineage (GTDB taxonomy): Bacteria > Pseudomonadota > Gammaproteobacteria > Steroidobacterales > Steroidobacteraceae > Steroidobacter. The sequence goes on along the minus strand of JBEVKA010000339.1, from coordinate 6,281 downwards.
ATCACGCTGAGTCGCCAGATCTTCGATCCGCTGGCGACGGATGCATTTTTGCTCTGCGGGCCGGGCGACATGATCGAATGCGTGCGCGACACGCTCGCCGGTCTCGGCGTCGACCCGGCACGGATTCACAGGGAGCGCTTTGCCAACGACACACCCGTCGATACTTCGCGGGCCGAGACGATTGTGCATGCCAGGCCGAAGCGAGACACTGCACAGGAGATTGCGAATGTCACCATCACCATGGATGGACGACAACGCAGCTTCACTATGCTGGATGACGATGCGACAGTGCTGGAGGCGGCGGAACGCGTCGGCATGGAGCTGCCATATTCCTGTCGTGCCGGCGTGTGCTCGACGTGTCGTGTGAAGATCACGCGAGGCGCGGCCGAGATGGCGACCAACTACGCGCTGGAGCCCTGGGAAGTTCGGCAGGGTTTCATTTTGTGCTGCCAGGCGCGACCGACCAGCGGCGAGCTGGAACTCACCTACGATGAGCGTTGACATGAGCTATCAAACCATTCTGTTCCAGAGCGACGCAGGCGTGGCGCGGTTGACGTTGAATCGACCCGAGCGGCTCAACAGCTTCAACGTGCAAATGCATCAGGAGGTACGCGAAGCGTTGGCTCAACTCGCGGCATCGAAGGATGCACGCGTGCTGGTTCTCAGCGGTGCTGGCCGGGGATTTTGCGCCGGGCAGGATTTGAGCGATCGAGCGGTGACGCCGGGTGCACAAGGCACCGATCTCGGCGACTCTATCGAGCACTACTACAAACCGTTGGTGCTGGCCTTGCGCAATCTGCCCATGCCGGTGATCGGCGCGGTCAACGGTGTTGCTGCCGGTGCTGGAGCAAACATTGCGTTGGCATGTGATCTGGTCATCGCGGCTCGCTCGGCGAGCTTCGTCCAGGCTTTCAGCAAGCTCGGGCTCGTGCCGGATTCGGGCGGCACGTGGTTTCTGCCGCGGCTGCTTGGCAATGCGCGGGCGATGGGATTGGCGCTGTTAGGTGACAAATTGCCGGCGGAGCAGGCGGCGCAGTGGGGATTGATCTGGCGGTGTGTGGATGACGCGGAGTTCAAAGCCGTCGTCGATCAGCTCGCTGCGCAGTTGGCCGCGGCTCCCACGAAGGGCCTGGCTCGCACCAAGCAGGCGATCTATGAGTCGTGGGACAAAACTCTGGAACAACAACTGAATACCGAGCGCGACTTTCAGCGTGAGCTGGGTCGCTCGCAGGACTACGCGGAAGGCGTCGCCGCGTTCACGGAGAAGCGCACGCCGAAATTTGTCGGCCGCTGAGTTGGAAGGAGCGTACGTCATGCAGCTCAAAAGTTACATTCGAGGCCGCTGGTTCACGGGCGGGGGCGAAGCGCAACAGCTGCGTGACGCCACCACCGGTCAAGTCATCGCGTCCGCGTCCTCTCATGGCATCGACTTTAACGCGACGCTGCGTTACGCGCGTGAGGTGGGTGGTCCGGCACTGCGCAAGCTCACATTTCACGAGCGGGCCGCGCTGCTCAAACAGTTGGCGAAGAAGCTGGGCGAATTCAAGGACGAGTTCTACACGCTGTCCTACGCGACCGGTGCGACCCGAATGGATTCGATGATCGACATCGATGGCGGCTTCGGCACCTTGTTCGCCTACGCAAGCCGTGGCTCACGTGAGCTGCCCAACAGCCGCGTCTACATCGACGGCGACGTCGAAGCGTTGTCCAAGACCGGATCGTTCGTCGGCCAGCACATCTGTGTGCCGATCGAAGGCGCCGCCGTTCATATCAATGCATTCAACTTTCCGGTGTGGGGCATGCTGGAGAAGCTCTCGCCGACATTGCTTGCGGGCGTGCCGGCGATCGTGAAGCCCGCGACGACGACAGCCTATCTCACGGAGCTGGTGGTCCGTCGCATCGTGGAGTCCGGCATCCTTCCGGAAGGCTCGCTGCAATTGGTGTGCGGCGGCCTCGGTGATTTGTTCGAGCATCTGACGTGTCAGGATGTCGTGTCATTTACCGGCTCAGCGCACACGGCACAGAAGCTGCGCACGCATCACACCATCACCGCCAACTCGGTGCGTTTCCTCAGCGAGACGGATTCCATCAACAGTTGTGTGCTCGCCGAGGATGCGCAGCCAGGCCAGCCCGAGTTCGATTTGTTCGTGCGTGAGGTCACGCGCGAGATGACTGCTAAGGCGGGCCAGAAGTGCACGGCGATCCGCAAAGCCATCGTGCCCAGAACGCATGCGGACGCTGTAGTAGAAGCGCTCAAGGCATCGCTGAACAAAGTCGTAGTCGGCGATCCGAGATTGGAGAACGTACGTATGGGCCCGCTGGCCGCGTTATCTCAGCGTCGTGAAGTGCTGGGGCGGATTGCCGAGTTGCGTCGTGAGGCGGAACTCGTAACGGGCGACCACCTCGATCTCGCTGGCGCTGAATCAGAGACAGGAGCGTTCGTCGCACCGTCGCTGCTTTATTGTCGCGAGCCGCGCAAGGCCAAAGCCGTGCATCACATCGAGGCGTTCGGGCCGGTGTGCACCGTTGTTCCTTATGAATCGACCGCCGAGGCGATTGCATTCGCGCGCATGGGCGAGGGCAGTCTGGTTGCCTCCGTGTTCACAGCGGACGATGCGCTCGCGACCGAACTCGTATTGGGCCTGGCGCCACTGCATGGCCGATTACTGGTGGTCAATCGTGATTGCGCCAAGGAGTCCACGGGTCACGGGTCGCCATTGCCCGGTTTGATCCATGGAGGTCCGGGGCGTGCAGGCGGAGGCGAGGAGATGGGCGGCATTCGCGGCCTCATGCACTACATGCAGCGGACCGCGATTCAAGGCAGCCCACGAACAATCGCAGCGGTGACCGGTCGTTGGACGCGTGGCGCGGTCGAGAACAAACCCGACCGGCATCCGTTCCGAAAAGCGTTTCACGAGCTTCAAGTCGGCGACAGCTTGAACTCGGTCGAGCGCGAAGTGACGCTCGACGACATCGAAAAGTTCGCCGCGCTGACGGGTGATACTTTCTACGCCCACATGGACGAAGCCGCAGCCGCGCGCAACCCGCTCTTCGGTGGCCGCGTCGCCCATGGTTATTTCCTGATCTCTGCCGCCGCGGGCTTGTTTGTCGATCCGCCGTACGGGCCGGTGCTCGCCAACTACGGCATCGACCGACTGCGCTTCGTCAAGCCCGTGAAGCCTGGCGACCGCATCAAGGTGCGCCTCACGTGCAAGTCGAAATCCCTGCGTGCGGACAAAGGCTACGGCGAAGTCGCGTGGGACACCGAGATCACCAATCAAAACGGTGAGACTGTCGCCAGCTATGACGTGCTCACCATGGTCAGCGAGCAACCGGTGAATTGACAGCGGGCGACGAAAACGTCATCACGCCGTCGTCGACCGAGGCGAACTTCAGGTTCATCAGGTCGAGCGCATAGTTTTGATACAGTCGCCACGGCGCCTTGTTGCCTTGCTTGGGGAACTGAGCGATCGAGCGTTGCACGTAGCCGGAGGTGAAATCGATCCAGGGTGCTTCGCCGACGCTCGGATCGTTGTTACGCGGAGTGCACTGGCGATAGCCGTGCTCGTCCATGTAATTCAGCAAGCGGCATACGTACTCGCAGGTCAGGTCGCATTTCAACGTCCATGATGCGTTGGTGTAACCGAACGCCGAAGCAAGATTGGGCACATCGCTGTACATCATGCCCTTGTAGCTCATGGTCCGCGCCGGATCGACCTGCGCGCCGTCGACGACGATCTGCATGTTTCCCAGCACCTGCAGGTTCAATCCCGTGGCGGTGACGATCAAGTCCGCAGCCAGCTCTTCGCCGGAACGCAGCTTCAAACCGCTTTCGGTGAATGTTTCGATCTGGTCCGTGACTACCGCGGCCTTGCCCGCCTTGATGGCTTGAAACAAATCGCCATTCGGCACCAGGCACAGACGCTGGTCCCAGGGGTTGTAGCGCGGCGTGAAGTGACGATCGACGTCGCAGCTCGTGCCGAGCTCTTCCTTGACCAGCTTCAGGATGCGTTCCTTCATCCGCTGCGGCCGGTGGCGGCACAGGTTATAAAACAACATCCCGAGCAGCACGTTCTTCCAACGCGTGATGCCATACGCGATCTTCGCTGGCAAAACACGCCGCAGCCCGTTCGCGATCGCGTCTTCTTGCGGACGCGCGACGATGTAGGTAGGCGATCGTTGCAGCATCGTGACATGCGTGGCCGTCTTGGCCATTTCAGGGACCAGCGTCACGGCGGTGGCGCCGCTGCCGATCACGACGACGCGTTTACCGGCATAGTCGATGTCATCGCTCCACTTCTGAGGATGCACGACGCGGCCCCGGAAACGGCCCGCGCCAGGAAACTCCGGTGTGTAGCCGGCGTCGTAGTTGTAATAGCCGCTGCACATGAACAGGAAGTTGCAGGTGAATCGCGCTGTCTCACCGGAAGAGCGCTCGGCGTCCACCGTCCACAACGCATCGGCTGAAGACCACGACGCGCGTTTGACGCGATGATTGAAACGGATCTTCCGGTCGATGCCGTGATCGCGAGCCGCGTCCCGCACATAGTTGAGAATGGCGGAACCATCGGCGATCGCCTTCGCGTCACGCCACGGCCGGAACGAGTAGCCGAGCGTATACATATCCGAATCGGAGCGAATGCCGGGATAGCGGAACAGATCCCAGGTGCCGCCGATGCAATCGCGGCCTTCGAGGATGACGTAGCGCTTGCTGGGGCAGTTCTTTTGCAGGTGATAGCCGGCGCCGATGCCCGACAATCCCGCGCCGACGATCAGCACGTCCACATGCTCGGCAGGTGACATCCCGGTCATGTGCTAATCCTCGGTCGTCACATAGCTCAGCGGCAGCGCCGTGGTCTGTTTGATGGTCTCGAGCGAAAAGCTGGCGCTCACATCCAGGAACGCGCAGCCGGCGATCAGGCGCTTGTAGACCCCATCGTACGCCTCGATGTTGGGCACGACGATACGCAGCAGATAGTCGTTGTCACCACTGACACGGTGGATCTCGGTGATTTCGGGAATGTCGCGCACGGTGCGCACGAACTGTTCGAACCAGGCGGCGCTGTGATTCGAGGTCTTGACCGTGACGAACACGGTCGTGCCCAGGTTCACCGCCTTGGCGTCCACCAATGCCACGGTGCGGGCGATGACGCCGGTCTCCTGCAGGCGTTGAATTCGCCGCCAGCACGGCGCCTTCGACAGCCCGACGCGTTCGGCGATCTCGGCGGCGGTGAGCGAGCCGTCCTGCTGAAGCAGCTCCAGAATGTGGCGGTCGAGTCGGTCCATGAGGTTTCGAGGCGGTGACAAAGGGCGGGAGCGCGCAACATTGTTGCGTTGGTTGCCGAGGCTGTCCACGAATTCGCAACCCTGTCGCCGCGCGGGTCCGCTAGGCTTCAGTCATGAACATCTCGCGCGCCAATCCCTTTACCGAGCATCCCACGGCTGCCGGCGAAACCTATTGGGTCCACCTGCGCACGGCTGCCAGCTTCGGCTGGGAGATGATCGCCGGCGGGGTGGCCTGCCTGGTCCATGCGCTGCTGCCATTCCTGTTCGTGCGCACTGGCAGCGACTGCATCTGCCGACTGCACGAGCGCATGCATGCTCGCCGCCGCCGCGTCGACCCGGCTTCCTGAAGCGACCCCGAGCCGACGGTTCGGCTGTTGAAACAACATCGCTGGACACGGCGCTTGCCGTTTCGTCCAGGAACTTTCCATTCCTCTCGACCGACGATATGGTGCTCAGCACAGACGTCCAAGATTTACTTGGCCCGTTACGTGCACTCTTTGAGTCAATCGATAGTCAGTCAGAAGGAATCACTGTGAAAATAATGCTATCCGCGACACTGACAGTCGCGGCGCTGGCCTGTGGCCTGCCCGCGGGGGCGCATGCCGAGGAGGGCCAGCTCTATGGTCTGCTGCGATCTCGTGATTTGACCCCGTTCGGCTTCCTGCGCCTGGACATGCGTCCGGCCCATGCCGTGTCCATCGAGCCGGGCAGCTGGGCGATCGAAACCCAGGTCGATTATCAGAACACCTGGGCGCTGAGCCCGGAAGTGGAAAAGTATCTGACCTCGCTGGAACCGACCGGCCGGCGCAATCTGGGCACGGCGGAGCTGCAGGCGATTCGCGACCTGCCCGGCGAAAATTATCTGATCGACATGGAGATGTCCGCGGTCGACTTGACGCTGCACTACAAGTTTTCGCCGCGCCTGACCGGCTACCTGGTCACCACCGCCGTGACGTTCGAAGGCGGGTTCCTCGACAGCACCGTCGAGCGCTTTC
>JBEVKA010000338.1:0-3173 GCA_040509855.1 Steroidobacter sp. | reverse complement strand
ATTCATGCGCTCGATGCGCGCCAGATAATGCTTGGTGATCTCGACGCTGGAAAAGCGGCGCGCCCGCAGTCCCTCGTTGAGCTCCGCCAATGTGAGATGGTGCAACTCGGTCATGATTTCCTTACTCGATCGCTCATTCGATCACTTGGGGCACGAGGTACAGATCCGCTTCCACGCGCGGCGCATTGCGCTGATATTTCGCGTGCTGATCGGCGTCCAGGACTTCATCCGGGCGCATGCGTTGCACCTGATCCGCCAGCGGATGCGCCATCGGCTCGACGGCCGCGATATCCGCGCCGTTCAATTGCTCGACGAAGCTGAAGATCTTGGACAAGCTGTCCACGTATACAGGCAGTTGTTCCTCGCTGAGTGCGAGGCGCGCCAGGTGCGCGATGTTTTCCACATCGTTACGAGTAAGACTCATGGAATCGAAACTCTTGTAGGAGACGAATAGGGCGGGACGAAAAGACCGCGAAAATCCCTGAAAAAATGCGGCGTAATCATACACCTTGAAGCTTGTGCTATGTGCGACCCGTTGCTAGAGTACCGCAACTTTTTTGCCCCCCCTCCTTCGAGCTCACGTCGTTTCGCTCACACGCTCGACACACAACAACCATGTTCAAGAACCTCCGCGGGTATTTCAGCAACGACCTGTCGATCGACCTGGGAACTGCCAACACCCTCATCTATGTTCGCGGCAAAGGCATCGTGCTCAACGAGCCTTCGGTGGTCGCGATTCGCGAAGAGCCGGGCCGCGCCGGCAAGAAGATCGAAGCGGTGGGCCAGGAAGCGAAGAACATGCTGGGCCGCACGCCCGGCCACATCACCGCGATTCGCCCGATGAAAGACGGCGTGATCGCCGACTTCACCGTCACCGAAAAGATGCTGCAATACTTCATCGAGAAGGTGCACGGCAATCGTCTCATGCGTCCCAGCCCGCGCGTGCTGATCTGCGTCCCCTATGGCTCGACGCAAGTCGAACGTCGCGCGATTCAAGAGTCGGCCGAAGGCGCCGGCGCGCGTTGGGTCCGCTTGATCGAAGAGCCCATGGCGGCGGCGGTCGGCGCTGGCTTGCCGGTGCACGAAGCGCGAGGCTCGATGGTGCTCGACATCGGTGGTGGCACCTCCGAGGTCGCGGTCATTTCGTTGAACGGCATCGTCTACGCGTCATCGGTGCGCATCGGCGGCGATCGTTTCGACGACGCCATCATCAATTACGTGCGCCGTAACTACGGCATCCTGATCGGCGAAGCCACGGCGGAAAAGATCAAGATCGAAATCGGCTCGGCCTATCCGGGCCAGCAGGTGAACGAAATTTCAGTCAAAGGCAGAAACCTTTCCGAGGGTGTCCCTCGCAGCTTCACGCTCAACTCCAACGAAATCCTCGAAGCCTTGCAGGAACCGCTGGCCGGCATCGTCGGCGCGGTGAAAGTCGCGCTGGAACAAACGCCTCCGGAGCTGGGCGCGGACGTTGCCGAGCGCGGCATCGTCCTCACCGGCGGCGGCGCGCTGCTGCGTGATATCGACAAACTGCTGATGGAGGAAACCGGCCTGCCGGTCGTCGTTTCCGAAGATCCGCTGACTTGCGTGGCGCGCGGCGGTGGCCGGATGCTCGAGCTCATCGACGAGCACGGTCCCGCGCTGTTCAATCTGGAATAGAAGTGACTACTGACTAGTGACTACTGACTGGTCAGAAGCGTCGCGTGAAACTGAACCGCCCGTGAACCACGAACTCCGTCCTATTCACTAGTCATTAGTCACCAGTCACTTCCCTATGGTGACCCTTAGTTCGGACAGCCGGAACATCATCGGCCGAGGCCCACCGCTCGGCGCGGGCTTGTTTTTCCTCGGATTACTGTCGGTGGGCGCGATGATGCTCGATCATCGCAGCAACTACCTGGAGACGGTGCGCATGTGGATGGGCGCCGCCACCAATCCCATCTATACCGTCGTGCAGGCGCCGTCGCAGGCATGGAGCTGGCTGACTAGCAGCTTCGCCGATCGCGATCGTCTGCGCGTCGAGAACTCAGAATTGTCCGAACAGCTGAGCGCCGCGCGCGTGAAGCTGTTGCAGTTCGACTCGCTGCGCCAGGAAAACCTGCGACTGCGCGCCGTGCGCGAAGCATCGGCGGGCGTCGGCGGCCGCACCATGATTGCCGAAATCATGCGCGTCGATCTCGATCCATTCCGTCACCGGGTGCGCATCAACAAAGGTGCGGACGACGGCGTGTTCCGGGGCCAGCCGGTGCTCGACGCCTTCGGCATCGTCGGCCAGGTCGTTCAGGTCGACAAATACACCGCGACGTTGATCCTCATCAGCGATGCCGAGCACGCGATTCCGGTTCAGGTGAACCGCAACGGCATTCGTTCCATCGCCGTGGGCACGGGTGACCTGCACAAGCTCAGCCTGCCCTATATGACGGTCGAGTCGGATGTGAAGCCTGGCGACCTGCTGGTGTCATCGGGACTGGATGGAATCTTTCCCGCCGGTTATCCGGTCGCCACTGTGAACAAGGTAGAACGCAATCCGGCCGAGACGTTCGCGTTGGTCGAAGCGCGGCCGTTGGCACAACTCGATCGCGATCGTGAAGTGCTGCTGTTGTGGGCGGACAGCCCCGCCACCACCACCGCTGCCCCAGCCGCGACGGACAAGGTGGAGGTGGAGAAGCCCACGACGAAGACTCCAGCGCGGCCGGCGGCGAGTGCGCCCGCGACGCCGAGCTCACAACGTCCGGCCAACACCGCTGCTCCGACCACGACGCCTCGTTCACAACAGCCGGCGACGACAGCTCCGGCCACACGACAGCCGCAACCCGATCCACAACCAGAAGCCGCGGAATTGCCGGTCACCCCACCACCGGATCAGCCGCTGCCGCCGCCTGAACCGCAACCCGAGTAATGCGCCCTTGGTGCCCCTCAGCGCTTCGTTCCCGGAACAACCATCGTGAGTGACGGTCGTATCAGTCGATGGCGCATCACCGGCACGGTGCTGCTGGCGCTGATTTTCGCGGTGCTGCCACTGCCCGATCCGCTCGACGCCGCGCGGCCGGACCTGCTGTTGCTGCTGGTGATCTACTTGGGTTTTAGCGCGCCACGCTTCGGCCGTTTGCTGTTCTACTGGTTTTGCGGCCTGGCCATCGACGTGCTCAAGGTCATCATTCAAGGGAAACACG
>JBEVKA010000337.1:0-3643 GCA_040509855.1 Steroidobacter sp. | reverse complement strand
ACAGCAATCGATGTTCGAGCGCCAGCAGCGCGAGATCAAACACATGATGGGCTTCGTCGAGCGCTTCAAGGCCAAGGCGAGCAAGGCCAAGCAAGCGCAAAGTCGTATCAAGGCGCTGGAACGCATGGAGCGCATCGCGCCCGCGCACGTCGACTCGCAGTTCGAGTTCACATTCCTGGCACCGACCAAACTGCCGCGTCCGTTGCTGACGCTGGAGGAACAGTCGGTCGGCTATGCAGATCGCGTCGTGCTCAATGGCATCGGCATGACCATCGCGCCGGGCAGTCGCATCGCTTTACTCGGTCGCAACGGCGCGGGTAAATCGACTCTGATGAAAATGCTCGCCGGCGAGCTGACGCCCTTCAGCGGCAAACGTACTGAAGCTCGCGACCTGAAGATCGGCTATTTCGCTCAACATCAGCTGGAACAACTCTCCGTCGACGACTCGCCACTGGGTCATTTGAAGCGCCTCGGCGGCGAAGCGGCTGCGAAGGCAACGGAGCAGGAGCTGCGTAACTTTTTGGGTGGCTTTGGATTCAGCGGCGATCGCGTGTTCGAGCCGGTCGGTCCGTTCTCGGGCGGCGAGAAGGCGCGGCTCGTGCTCGCGTTGGTCAGTTATTTGCGACCCAACTTGTTGTTGCTCGACGAGCCCACCAACCACCTCGATCTCGAAATGCGCCAGGCACTGGCGATTGCCCTGCAGGACTACGAGGCGGCAGTCGTACTGGTCTCGCACGATCGACATTTGCTGCGAGCAGTCGCCGATGAGCTGGTCCTGGTCGATCAGGGCCGCGCCGTGCCGTTCGATGGCGATCTCGACGACTACGCGAAGTGGTTCACCACTCGCGAAGAGGCCGAGACCACCGAGGAATCTTCACCCACTGCGCTCAGCGCCGAGCAAAAGAAACAACGCAAGCGAGAAGAAGCCGAGCGCCGGATTCGCCTGAGCCCCCTCAAGGCCGAGATCTCCCGCTTGGAAAAACAACTCGAACGCCTGGAAAAAGAACGCGCCAGCGTCGAGACCTCGCTGGCCGACCCGGAAATCTACAATCCCGCCTCGAAGCAGAAGCTGCAGGAACTATTGCAAAAGCAGACGCAGCTCAAACGAGACATTTCCAACACCGAAACCGACTGGCTGACCGCCACGGAGAAGCTGGACGCTGTGATGTCGTCGTAAATCCGCTCGCCGGCGAAACGCGCGGTGTCCAGGCGACCTAACTTACTTGCTCAGCTGCGAATCCACGAGTGCGTCACCGGCGGCGACGAGAAACTGCTGCGGGCCGTCCTTGCCCAGGCTCTGCCCCGCCGACAACGCGCCGTCGACCAACAGCAGTAGCTGCTCCGTGAGCTGAGCGGGATCACGCACGCCTTGAATGTTGTCGACGAGCACACGCAGTCGCCGCCGCAGCTCTTCCATTTCTTTCTTGGCCAGCGCACGAGCCGGATGCTGAGGATCAGCGAACTCCGCTGTGACATTCATGAACGGACAGCCACGGAAACGTTCGCTGCTGACATAGCGAGCAACACCCGTGAGATGAGCGCGTAATCGCGCGCGAGGCTCGGGGTCGCTCTTTTCCGCAGTCCGATCCCAGCCCGACCAGCGATCCTTCGACTCCTGCTCCAATACCGCGACGATCAGCGCGTCCTTGGACGGAAACCAGCGATAGAGGCTGGTCTTGGCCACGCCGGACTGAGCCACGACGGTGTCCACGCCGACCGAGCGCGCGCCTTCCTTGTAGAACAGCTCACGGGCGGTCGAGAGGATTCGATCCCGCACGCTTTCCGCGGGGGCTTCCGTACTGGCTCGTGTTTTCGGCGCTGGACTCATGATTTACCTCGCAAGTCGCCATTGGGTACTACTACCCTTGACAGCGCTACAGACCTGTACGTAGCATACGAACAGACAGGTCTGTAGCGTCGTTACTCTAGCCCCAGCACCCGGCCAGTGCAATCGGAGCTATCAATGCGACAGCTCGGGCCTGTCGATCCGCCAATCCCCACGCGGCGCCCACGGTGCCGCGAAACGGTGCGGCTGCATAGCGGAACGACTTTGCGGAGACGGCAATGAACTTACTCATTCCCACTGGCCTCGCCATTCTGGCGGCAACCTCGACCATCGTGGCATCTCCCACCATCGCCGCTGCCTGCGGCATGCGGGTGATCCAAAGCGACACCGACTTTCCCGAACGCGCGCAGCTGCGCGGTCATGAAGGCACGGTAGTCATCAACGTAACTCTTGGCGCGGACGGCCGCCCTACCAACACCGAAGTAGAACGCTCGAGCGGACACTTGGTTCTGGATCTCGCCGCGGCTCGCAGCGTGCTCAACAACTGGCGCTTCGATGTTTCTCACTGCAATCACGGCTGGCCCTCGGTTCACCAGGTCGCCGTCGAGTACCGCAACGAGGAATACAAATAATCGACCCCTTGTCCCCTCTTCCGCTGGTCGGAAGGGGGGTCCCTTTTAGATCACTCCGTTCGCGCGCAGTTGCTCGATCTCTGTGGCGCTCAGCCCGGCGCTCTCCAGCACTTCACGCGTGTGCTGCCCGAGCATTGGCGGCGCCGATTGGTAATGCAACGGCGTGCCCGACATTTTGATGGGATTCGCGACCGACGGCACGGTGCCGGACGCGGGGTGCGGCAGATCCAATCGCATCTGCCTGCTTTGCACTTGTGGATGCTCGAACACTTGCGCGAGATCGTTGATCGGCCCGACCGGAATGCCGAGCGGCTCGAACAACGCGATCCATTCCGCAACCGGCCGCTGCTTCAACACTGACTCCAGCAGCGGAACGAGCACATCGCGATTGCGCACTCGATCCTCGTTGCGACGAAAGCGCGGCTCCTGATGAAACGTCTGACCGGCGGCTTCGCAGAGTTTCGCGAACTGCCCATCGTTGCCCACCGCGACGATGAACTGCCCGTCGGACGCATCGAACACTTGATACGGCACGATGTTCACGTGCGCGTTGCCGAGCCGCTTCGGCGCGCGACCCGAGATCAAGTAATTCATATTCATGTTTGCGAGCACGGCGACCTGCACGTCGAGCAGAGCCATGTCGATGTGCTGGCCTTCGCCAGTGCGGGAGCGGTGCGCGAGCGCGGCGAGAATCGCCACCGTTGAATACATTCCAGTGGAGATGTCCGCGACCGCGACGCCGACTTTCTGCGGCCCACCGCCCGGCAAATCATCACGCTCGCCGGTGACGCTCATCAGTCCGCCCATGGCTTGAATGATGAAGTCGTAGCCCGCGACTTGTTTCATCGGCCCGCTCTGACCGAAGCCCGTGATGGAGCAATAGATGAGGCCAGGATTGAGTGGCTTGAGTTGCTCATACCCCAGGTTGTAACGCGTCAGGTCGCCAGCTTTGTAGTTCTCGATCAACACATCGGAATTGGCGGCAAGGCGGCGCGCGATTTCCTGACCTTCGGGCTTGGAGATGTCCAGCGTGATGGACTTCTTGCCGCGATTTGCGCCCAGAAAGTACGCCGATTCGCGCGTGTCCTTACCGTCCCGATCCTTCAAGTACGGCGGCCCCCAGGCGCGCGTGTCGTCCCCGACACCCGGCCGCTCGATTTTGATGACCTCGGCGCCCAGGTCGGCCAGGAGCTGTCCGCACCACGGGCCGGCCAGCACGCGGCTC
>JBEVKA010000336.1:0-8595 GCA_040509855.1 Steroidobacter sp. | reverse complement strand
CAGCAAATCCGCCGCCGCCGCGAATGTTTGAAGTGCGGTGAGCGTTTCACCACTTTCGAGACCGCCGAGCTGGTCATGCCTCGCATCATCAAGAGCGATTCCAGCCGCGAGCCGTTCGATGAGCAGAAGCTGCGCAACAGCTTGCTCAAGGCGCTGGAAAAACGCCCCGTTGCCAGCGAAGCGCTGGACAGTGCCGTCGCCCGCATCCTGCACAAGCTGCGCTCGCTCGGCGAGCGTGAAGTCGGCGCGCGGCTGATCGGTGAAATGGCCATGGAAGAGCTGCATGTGCTCGACGAGGTCGCTTACGTGCGCTTCGCGTCCGTCTATCGCAGCTTCCAGGATGCCGAAGCGTTCCGTGAGGAGATCGAGCGCATGCGCAGTCGCGCTCGCGACACGGAAGGGCAACTGCCGTTGTGGACCGGCGGTGCTGGGAAGAAGAAGTAGCGCCAATGTTTTCTCCGTTCGATGAACGCATGATGCGGCGGGCGATCGAGCTTGCCGGGCTCGGTCGTCACACGACTCAGCCCAATCCTTGCGTCGGTTGTGTCATCACTCAGGGCGAGCGCATCGTCGGCGAGGGCTGGCATCGCAAATGGGGCGAGCCGCACGCTGAGGTGCTCGCACTACGAGCAGCGGGCGAGGCAGCGAAGGGTGCGACGGTGTATGTCACGCTCGAGCCGCATTCGTATCAAGGTCGCACTCCACCTTGCACGGATGCGCTGATTCGCGCTGGTGTGAGTCGTGTCGTCAGCGGCGTGCTCGATGCCAATCCCAAGGTCAGCGGCGATGGTGTGCGCCAGCTGCAAGCGGCGGGGATTGCGGCTGAAGTTGGTTTGCTTGCCGATGAAGCGCGAGAGTTGAATCTCGGCTTCGAGAAACGTATGCAGACCGGATTGCCGCGAGTGATCGTGAAGTCAGCGATCAGCCTCGACGGTCGCATCGCGCTCGCGAACGGTGAGAGTAAGTGGATCACTGGCGAAGCCGCGCGCGCGGATGTGCAACGACTGCGTGCTCGGATGAGCGCGGTGCTCACGGGCATCGAGACCGTGCTTGCTGATGATCCACAGTTGAATGTGCGCGATCCGGCGATCGACATGTATGGCCGCCAGCCACTGCGCGTCGTGCTCGATAGCAAACTGCGCATGCCCGCCACGGCGCGAATGCTGTCCTTGCCTGGAGAAACGTTGATCGTTTCCGCTACCGCAGCCACTCGTTCGCCTTTGGCGAGCGCTGAGCTGGTTACGGTTGCGTCGGATGAGCACGGTCGCGTCGATCTGCATTCCGTGATGCAGGAACTTGGGCGTCGTCTGTGCAACGACGTACTGGTCGAGGCGGGGCCGACGCTGGTGGGGCGCGTTCTGCACCTCGGCCTGGCGGACGAGCTGATTGTTTACATCGCGCCGACGCTGCTCGGGCCGGATGCGCGCCCGATGGCGCAGCTGCCATTGCTGACGCAGCTGAGTCAGGCGCAAAGATATACACTGCACAGCCACGATCGCATCGGCGACGACGTCCGCTTGGTCCTACGTCGGCCGCTCTGACCTATTCATTAGTCACTAGTCAGTAGTCACTTCGTTCCATGTTCACAGGCATCGTTCAATCCATCGGCGAAGTGCGCGCCGTCACGCCTCGCGGCGGAGACGTCGAATTGTTGATCGGCGCGCCCGACCTAGACCTGGCGTCGGTCGCGATCGGCGACAGCATTAGTTGCAGCGGTTGCTGCCTGACCGTCACTCGTATCGAGGGCAATGCATTCGCCGCCGACGCATCCATCGAGACGCTCAACGTCACCACGCTCGGCCAGTGGCGCAGCGGCCATCGATTGAATCTGGAGAAAGCACTGTGTGCCGGTCAGCCGCTCGGTGGTCACTATGTCACGGGCCATGTCGACGGCATTGCGACGGTCACTGAGCGCGTGAACGACGCACGTTCCATTCGCGTGCAATTCGAAGCGCCGTCCGCGTTGGCGAAATACATCGCCCGCAAAGGCTCGGTGTGCATCGACGGCGTGAGTCTCACCGTGAACGACGTCGACGGTGTACGGTTCTCCGTCAACCTGATTCCTCACACGCTCGAAGTCACCACGCTCGACCAATACCGCGCCGGGACGCGCGTCAATCTGGAAGTGGACATCATCGCGCGTTATCTCGAACGACTGAACGCTCCCGCATGAAATTGAACACCATCGACGAAATCCTGGCCGACATGCGCGCGGGCCGCATGGTCATCATCATGGACGATGAGGATCGCGAGAACGAAGGCGATCTGGTCATGGCCGCGGAGTTCGTCCGCGCCGAGGATGTGAATTTCATGGCCCGCTACGCGCGTGGCCTGATCTGTCTCACGCTCACGCGCGATCGCTGCAAACAACTGCGCTTGCCGCTGATGGTGAGCGACACCAACGAAGATCATCGCACCAACTTCACCGTGTCCATCGAAGCGGCGGAAGGCGTGACGACCGGCATCTCCGCTCATGATCGCGCGGCGACGATTCGGGCTGCCGTGCGTCGGGAGGCTCGCCCCGAAGATTTGCGTCAGCCGGGCCATATCTTTCCGTTGATGGCGCAGGCGGGCGGCGTGCTCACTCGCGCTGGCCACACGGAAGCAGGCTGCGATCTCACGCGTCTCGCCGGCCTCGAGCCGGCGGCCGCCATCGTGGAGATCTTGAACGACGATGGCACCATGGCGCGCCGTCCCGATCTGGAAACATTCGCCCAACGTCACAATCTCAAGATCGGCACCATCGCCGACCTGATTCGCTATCGCCTGGAAAAGGAACGTTCGGTGGAGCGCATCGCCGAACAGTCGGTGCAAACCGAGTTCGGCGCGTTCCAGATGTTTTGCTACGAGGATCACGTCAATCGCACCGTGCACCTGGCGCTAGTGGCGGGAGATGTGAAACAGCAGTCGACGCCGCCGCTGGTGCGCGTGCATTTGAAGAACCCGCTCGGTGATGTCGTCGGCATCCACGAGCCGGCGCTGGGCTGGCCGCTGCGCTCGGCGATGGAACGCGTCGCCAAGGAAGGTAACGGCGTGATCGTGATCCTGCGCCCCGAAGAGACTCCGCGAAGTCTCATGGACGCCGTGCTGGCCATCAGCCGTCCCGAAACCGCCGGCACGCCGCGCCACATTGGCATCGAAGTGCTCCGCACTTACGGCATCGGCGCCCAGATCCTTCGCGACCTGGGCGTCACCCGCATGCGGGTGCTGTCGGCGCCGAAGCAAATGCTCGGCCTGTCGGGCTTCGACCTGGAAGTGGTCGAGTACGTCGAGAGCTGACCGCTCCCCGATTGAAGAGATTTCTTTCCGTTCGTGCGCGCGTGTCGCGTTTGCACGATGTTTCTCGAATTCGTTAGATGCCATCGTCGACGTCGCTCGCAAAATTCTGCGCGAGACGTAACGAGTTCGAAACATCATTGCAACGTGAGTCTGATCGCAAGGAACAGCTCGAATGGATAGCCGCCCGCGAAAGGAAATATTGAAATACGTATGTATGTTGTGGCTCGTGCTCGCCAGCACGCAGGTCATGGCCGCATCCGTACCCTCGGATGTTTTTGTTCCGAAAGCGGCCCGCCCGAACCCGCCTGCACGGATCGAGGCAGCGTCGATACCGTCCGTCGTCGATGCAACGATCGTACTCGATAGCATCGATATCAATGTGCAGGCTCAGCCATTTTCCAACGGCATCGTGTTCGCCGAGATTCGCGATGCGACCGGAGCCATGGTCCTCGGCACCGGGCAGGCGTCATGGGCCAGTGCTGAAACAAAGACACTTTCGTTCCATCTGCGCGAGCGCCCCGTGCTCACGACGGGCACGCGTTACCGGGTGTATGTGCAAAGGTCCGCGGGCATCGGCGCAATCCGCTGGCTGGGTTCCTGCCCCGCCCCGACGACGCTCGATGACTATCCCTTCGGTCGCTCTTCGTCGAGCAATGCTAATGTCGATCTGGCGCTCAGAACATTCCGGTTCGCCGGGGAGGGCGTTGTTCGCGAAGATCAGTTCATGCTTCAGTCGGTCAGGCGTTGCGATGACGGCGCGCAGCCGGGCGTCGAGCTGGATGCAACGGGGCAGCAGTTTGCGTGGCAGGAATTCACTGCCGGCGAGCAGCGCGTGGCGCTGACGTCCGCCTCACTGCTGATCGAGAGAAATTGGACGGCGCCGGGCCCGGTAGCGCTCATTGCGCTCTATCGGGACGGAGATACCCCGGACGTCGATCCACGTGTCGCTCTCAGCGATCCAGTTGCGGTGTCGCCGGAGGAAGTGCCGGAGTGGCACGAAGTCCTGTTCGCCTCGGACCGGCCGTTGCTCGGGCGCGGCGAGCGTTATCGAATGTATCCTGGCGTGCTGTTCCTCGGGATCAATTTTCCGTTCGACCAGACGACCTGGTACACGAGAGCGCCGACTGCGACGGACTATGCGGGGGGCGAGAGCAGTCAGCCGGACACCGATTTTTTCTTTCAGGTGTCGCTCAATGGCAGCGCCAGCGAGCCGCCACGAATTGCCGAGGCGGCGGGTGTCGCGCGCGGCGTCCTGCATAACTTCCCGCAGGAGTGGCAGTCGTTCACTGTTCGATCAGAGGAGCGCCATGATGCTCCCGACATCGGAGTCGTCGGACTGCCGCCGGGAAATACGTCCAGCTTCGGCGAGGTCTTCGCAACCGACGTTCGCACCCAAACGTACTCGATCATCAATGCCGGTACGGCGCCCCTGACCGGTGTGCGGATCTCGTTGAGCGGTGAGCAGAGTCAGGACTTCGAAATCAGCAAGCATCCCGATCTCACGGTTGCACCCGGTCGTGGCACGACGTTCCAGATCCGATTCATTCCAACCTCGGTGGGGGTGCGGACCGCGCGCCTGATGCTGGCGAGCAATGATCCCGACACGGGGCGATATATGCTGAATCTCACCGGCACCGGCGTTCCCGTCACCGGGCCCAACCTGTTCGTGCAAGCGCTCGGCAGGATACTGCGTCCCGACGGCCACTTCGATTTCGGCTCGGTGTTCCCAGGCAATTCATCGAGCATCGATTTCACGATCGTGAACAACGGCACCGCCACTTTGAACGTGACCAGTGCGGCGGTGGTCAGCGGCGCCAATTTCAGTGTCACGCGCGCGCCTGCTGCGACAATCGCTCCCGGCGGGTCGACCAGCTTCACCGTGACATTCTCCAGCGGCGGGGGCGACGTCTCGGGGCTGCTGAGGATCGTCAGCAATGACCCGAACCCTTCTACCTACCATCTGACCTTGAGCGGCACTTCGTTCGACTGACGAGGGCGCGGTAAGTAGCCGTAGCTGCTACAAAAATGGCAACACCGGGCAGTTGCTGCCCGGCTCGGTGCGAACGCGTCGTGAGGCCAAATCAGGGGCACGCGTTCCGAAATCGACGGCGCGAGCCGCTATACTGCGCGCCGCCGATTCCAACGGCTTACTTTCCGTTACCTCATGGATTCCATCAAAACCGTCGAAGGCGACCTGCAATGTCGCGAGCTGCGTTTCGCCATCCTGGCGGCGCGCTTCAACGAATTCATTGTCGATCAGCTGGTGAAAGGCGCCGTCGATACGCTTCGCCGTCATGGCGCGAGCGACAAACAGATCGAGATCGTGCGCGTCCCGGGCGCGTTCGACATGCCGGTCGTCGCTCGCAAGCTGGCGCTCAGCAAGCGTTACGACGCGATCGTGGCGCTCGGTGCCGTCATCAAAGGCGCGACGGCGCACTTCGACTATGTCGCGGGTGAATGCGCTGGCGGGCTGGCCCGGGTAGCAAACGACACTGGCATTCCGGTCGCGTTCGGCGTGCTGACCACCGACACCATCGAACAAGCCATCGAGCGCGCCGGCACCAAGGCCGGCAACAAAGGCGCGGACGCCGCCGTTACGGCGCTCGAACTGGCGAACCTGCTGAGAAAGATCGAGAGCTGATGACCGACTCGCCTCCCAAGAAGACCGCGCGTGGTTCGCGCGCTCGTTCCATCGCGCGCAAGCTGGCGATGCAAGCGCTCTATCAATGGCAGCTGACCCAGCAAACCGCCCGCGAGATCAAACAACAGTATCTCGAAGGCGAGGAGTCGGCTGGCGTCGACGAAGAGCACTTCAATGAGCTGGTCACCGAGTGCATTGCCCAGCAGGCGGAAATCACCGGCGCGCTGACGCCCTTCATCGATCGTCCGCTGGAGCAGCTCGATCCGGTGGAGGCGGCGATCCTGATGATCGGCATGTATGAGCTGCGCAGCCGGCTGGATATTCCCTATCGCGTGGTCATCAACGAAGCCGTCGACCTGTGCAAGCGCTTCGGCGCCACCGACGCGCACAAATATATCAACGCCGTGCTCGATCGCGCGGCCAAAGAAATCCGCGCCGCCGAGCGGCAGTGAGTGCAGCCCTGAGCGACAGCGCCGGGATTCGCGGCTAACCTTAGCTCCATGGCTCTCGGGGAATTCGACATCATCGCTCGCTACTTCACTCGCAAGAGCGAGCGGAGCGACGTCGTGCTCGGTATTGGTGACGATGCCGCGGTGCTGGACTCGCAGCCAGGCCGCAAGCTGGTCGTCGCGATGGACACCATCGTCGAAGGCGTGCACTTCCCCGTCGATACCGATGCTTCCGACATCGGCTACCGAGCGCTGGCCGTGAATCTCAGCGACCTCGCCGCCATGGGCGCGGAGCCGTCATGGATGACCTTATCGCTGTCCTTGCCTCGCGCGAACGAGCAATGGCTGAATGGTTTCGCGAGCGGCCTGTTCGAGCTGGCGCAGGACTACAACGTCGCTCTCGTCGGCGGTGACACCGTGCGCGGGCCTTTGGTCATCACGGTTCAGATCGCCGGTTGGGTGGAGGCGGACGGCTGGCTGACGCGTTCAGGTGCGAAGCCCGGGGATCTGCTGTTCGTTTCCGGAATCCCTGGTGAGGCTGCCGCCGGACTGGCGGTCGTGCAGCGACGCATGATGGGTGGAGAGGCGGCGTCGTTTCTCAAGCATCGTTTCCTTCGGCCGCGGCCTCGTATCGAGCTGGGTCGGCAGCTGCGCACCATCGCCTCTGCCGCGATGGATGTTTCCGACGGCTTGCTCACCGATCTGAAAAAAGTATGTGCCGCGAGCGGCGTGGGCGCGCGCCTGAACGTCGATGACTTGCCCGAATCAGCCGCGATGCTCGAATTGTTCGAGGCTGACGATTGCTGGCAGTACGCGCTCGCTGGCGGCGACGACTACGAGTTGTTGTTCACATTGCCGCCGGACCGCGTGGCGGCCATGCGCAGCACGTTGCAGCTTCAGCAGCGAGTGACGCAGATCGGGATCATCACCGAGGACACGTCGGTGCAATGCCTGTTCGATGGTCAGCCGTTCAGGATCAAGCGCGGCGGCTATGAACATTTCGCGGGCGGCGAGGACGGCGGATGAAGTGGAGCGCCGATCCCCGGCTGATGCGCGAGCCGGTGCATCTGATCGCGTTCGGCTTCGGCTCGGGCCTGAGTCCGTATGCACCGGGCACATTCGGGACCCTGATCGCAATCCCAATCGTGCTGTTTGTGATGCAGTTCGGTTTCGTCGCGCACCTGACTTTTGCAATCTGCGCATCGGTTTTCGGCATCTACGTTTGCGGTGAGAGCGCACGACGCCTGGGCGTTCACGATCACCCCGGCATCGTGTGGGACGAGATCACCGGTTTTGCGCTCACCATGCTCACAGTCCCGGCGCATTTTTATTGGATCGTGGCCGGGTTCACATTGTTCCGCGTGCTGGACATCTGGAAGCCCTGGCCGATCCGCGAGGCCGATCACAGTCTCCACGGCGGCCTGGGAATTATGCTTGATGACATCCTTGCGGGGATTTTCGCGGCGGCGATTTTGTACGCTTTGCGGTTGATCCTCTAGTTTCGCACGCTGCAGGCGAGCGACTATTCCGGCCTACGTGAGCACCAAGTGAGCCCCAGTAGTGAGATGGGCGGTCTGATGGCACAGCGCGGCGCGACACGCGAGCAGCGCATTCCCGAGAAAATCGGGAAATACGTCATCGTCAAAGAAGTCGGTCGCGGCAGCACCGGCGTCGTCTATCTTTCCCACGATCCTTATTACCGCCGTGACGTCGCGATCAAGGTCTACAACCTAGAGTCGCACGACGAGGACCGCGCGCGCGTCACGCGCAAGATGTTCCTCTCCGAAGCGCACATGGTCGGAATGCTGCAGCATCCGAACATCCTGCCGATCTTCGACGCGGGCGAGGAGAACGGTCAGTACTACATCGTGACTGAACACGTTCATGGTGCGCGTACGCTGTCGGCGTACTGCAAGCCGGACAATCTGTTGCCGGTCGATGACGTCGTCGAGGTGATGTACAAGTGCGCCAAGGCGCTGCACTACGCGCACAGCCGCGGCGTGATCCATCGCGACATCAAACCCTCGAACATCATGCTCACGCAGGCCAACGACGTGCGCATCATCGACTTCGGCATCGCGCTGGTCGCCGATTCGGAGATCTCGCGCATCGAAGGCATCGCGGGCAGCCCGTCGTACATGTCGCCCGAGCAGGTGCAGTCGCTGGAGATCACCAACCGCTCCGACCTGTATTCGCTCGGCGCGGTGCTGTACGAAATGCTCACCG
>JBEVKA010000335.1:0-6132 GCA_040509855.1 Steroidobacter sp. | reverse complement strand
ATGTCCACACCACCCCGCAATTGGCCCACCAGCAGGCTGCCGATGACGGAGCCGAGCAGGTACGCGAGCAGGCTTTTGACGGCGAGTTCCAGCATGGCGGCGGATTATAGGGCGAAGTGAATGGTGACTGGGGACTGCTGAATAGTCAGAAAGGGGCATGCCCGCTGGCCATTCGCTATTCACCAGTCACTATTCACTTCCTGGGTAGATGCACTTCGGCGAGCATGCACCGCACGCTGCCGCCGCCGAGTCGCTCGATGGTGGGAATCGGGGTGGCGACGATCGGGCCGGCGTTCACCTCCAATGTCTTACGTTGGTCCGGCGTCAGCACTTCACGCGCTCGTTCAGACATCGCGAGCACGCTGCCGGTGCGCGACGATCCCAGCTCCAGCATGTTGCCCGCGAACGCAGCCATCTGTTCCAAAGTGAGCTCGACCACGGCGCGGCCCGACTGCCGCAGCGTGTTCAACACGGCTGCCCTCTCGTCTTCACGAATCGCACTCGTGCAGACGGCGGCGAAACGTTCGCCCACCGACATCAAAACATTGGTGTGATAGATGGCCGCGCCGTTGGCATCGCGCGCTTCGAATGCGACGACGTCGTAATCGAGCTGCTGCGCGAAATCGCCCAACACATCCAGATCGGTTCGCGGCGAAACGCAGGCGTAAGCGACGCGCTGAGCTCGATCGAGCACCAGGCTGCCGGTGCCTTCGAGATAGCGGCCGGTCTGTTCGTGACCGGTCAGATCGATGACACGCGAGGCGCGAAAGCCATGTTTCGCACTCAACGCTTCGAGCACATCGAGCCGTCGTTCCAGCCGACGGTTCTCGGCCAGCATGGGATACAGCACCACCGTGCCGTCGGCGTGGAAGCTCACCCAGTTGTTGGGAAAGATGGAGTCCGGCGTGTGCGGTTCGAGCGTGTCGTCGAAAACGTGAACCGCGACGCCCGCTTCTCTTAACGCTGCCGCCAGTCCTTCGAATTCACGTAGTGCGGCCGCCTGATTCGCGGCGTCGATGGCGCCCGCGTCCCGATCCTGAAAACTGTTCGATGCCTGGGTTTGTGGATTGCCGGCGAACGCCACCGGACGGATCATCAGGATGGCGGCAGCGAGTTGCGGGTCGGGCGGGCGCATGCGGCCATTATAGGCAACGCCGCCCGCACCAGGGTTATTTGAATTCGATGCCCAGTCGAGTGATGAAGCGCGCCGCGCCGGTGATCCGACCGCTCATGACCACCGTCGTGGTCGGCTGCTTGGCATCGAAGCTGCGGGAAATCCAGCCCGCGGGCTGCGGCTTTTCCACTCCGCGATGGATCTGGCAATGCAGGCCTTCGGGAATACTCATTGTGAGCGCCACCTCGCCATGCGTCGCGCGAACGCCGGTGCGATCCATCTCGACCAGGCATTGCTCGGCGAAGTGCCAGAAGATTTCCACATCGTGCGCGCCGCTACCCATTAGTTCGTCGGTGACTTGCAGGCGAGACAGCTCTTTCTCGACCAGAATCTCACGACGATGCGTGACTGGATGTTTCAATCTGGCGTAGCCGTCGTGACTGGCGACCCAGCGCTCCAGCAACGGCGTGCGCTCCACCGCGATCACTTGCGCCTGCGCGTGTTTGATCCAGAGGAAATTGCCGCCGCTGACGGATTGATCGACACCGTCGATGCGCACAGTGTTGTGTGCCGATGTGCCCTTGAAATAGTCGCGCCACATGCGCTGCGTGTGATACGCGTACGTGCCGGGATCGATGAGCAGCTCACGGCCGCCAGCGCTCAACGTGAACGACAACGCGTCGGCATGGCCATGCGCGGCGATCGACAAATATCCCAGCGGCCCCGCGTCGGCGACCACGCGCACTTCGCGCTTGGTTTCGAAGCGATCGCCAAGAATGAAATAGCCTGCGCGTAGAAAGTCGCGCCGGATGGGCAACGACACGCTGGACATGTCGATGCTCTCAAACTTCGCCGCGGCCGCATCGCCCAGCAGCCAGCGCGTTTTGTCGTCGACCGCGGCCGCCTTGAATTTGAACTCCGCGCTGTCGAACAGCACCGCGCCCGTCGCCAGCAGCGAGCGATAGACGTCGACACTGGCGGAGGAATCAAGTCTTGCAATGATGGCATCGTCCGCGTCGCCAAAGTTAGGCACATGCCCATTCGCATCCATGATGCTCGCGATGTAATCGAGCATCCGGCGCAAGCGATGCCAATACGCGGTGCTGAAGTCACAGCCGTTGGCGCGAGCGATGAGTCCGCACAGGATCATCATGTCGGCGACTTCATGGTGATACCAATTCGCCTGCTCGCGGTTGACGCCATCCTCGCCATTCTGCAGCAGTGCCTCGCGCTCCAGCTCGCGTCGCGCGATCCTGGTCCAGCGCCCGCTGCGTTTCCATAGCGGCCAGGTGATCGAGGCGACGAACAAGCCCATCAGCTCACCGAGCAAATGATTGTTCGCAGACGAGTAACGCGAGAAGTGGCCCGCGATGAACTGACAATGCTGATACACGCTGGTCAGCCAGCGCTGTTTGAATGCTTCACCAGTCGCGCCCTGGAAAATCGTCGCGGCGTCGCCGCCCAGCAAATGCCAGGCGAACGACCAGTTCACCAGTCGAATCGCATGTTCGAGACTGCTGGTCCAATGCACGCCAGACGGATACGGACATTGGTCGAGCCAGGACTCCAGCAGCACACGGCAGCCCTGCGCATAACGATCGTCGCGCGACAGATGCCAAGCCTGCGCGAGCGTGACGAGCTGAGAATGCCGGCTCGGCTCCCATAAATATTTGATGTCGCCGACGATGGACTCGTCGCGATAGTTCAGCGTCTTGCCGAAACGCAGCGGCGCCTGCTTGCCGGTCTTGGGGTCGCGATTCCACTGCGGCGGAAAACCCAGCTCGGCCGCCGGCATCGCGAACACCGGGAAACGGCCGCCGAGAATCTCATCCGCAGCGCGCCGATACTTTTCGACATCGAAGCCAGCGGGAAGCGTCGCGACCCACGCCGCGCCGGTTTGACTGCGTGCAGGCGGTGGAGTCTCGGTGGAATGCAAGCCGAACTGCTCGACACTCGCCTGCACCCGCTGCCGCACCCGATAGCCGACTTCCCAGCCGCTCATCGCCGACAGGCGATGCAACTTCCATTTCAAACTCATGCACGCAGCCTGTCGCTCAACAGCTCCAGCACCGATGCACGATGGATCACAAAAGGAGTCTTGCCGCGCGCCGTGCGCTCCAACGCATTCACCGGGCGAATCTCGACCTGCATGGTCTTCGGCAGCTTCTCGCGCACGTTGTGCATCAGCTGCTCACGGTCGCGATCGGAATATTCCTCGCCGGGCAGCACGAGAATGACGACGCGTGTGGCGCTCTCTTGAATCACCTGGATACGCACGATGTTGGCGACGTCGCGCTGGAAATGACTGATGCCCGTCACCCGCACGCCATCGGGAGTGACCAGAATGTCGCTGTCACGACCCAGCACGCCGGAGAACGAGCGCACCCCAAGCGACAGTTCTTCCAGCTCACGCTCGCCCCATGCGGCCGGCACGCGAATCAAATCGCCGGTGCGATAACGAATCAGCGCCATGGATTGATTCCACAGCGGCGTGCCGATGATCTCGTACAGAGCTTGCGTCCCTTCGCGTCCGGCGGGTTCGAACTCCACGTGCGCGTAACCCGGCAGGAAACGATAGGCGTTCGGCTCGGTCGCATACGCGAAGGCAACGCGCTCGGCCTGACCGTAGTAATCCAGCATGCGGCAGTTTAAGCGTTCGCGCGCCACCTTCCACACGCGTTCATGCAACACTTCCGAAGAGCACAGCACGGCGGGAATGTGAACTTTCCGCCCCATGCGTTCGAGCAGCGTGCACAGCGCTTCCAGCGAGGTCGGGTAGCCGAGCAGACAATCGGGAATGAATTCCTCGAGCGCTTTGGTGTAGTGAATGATGGTGGCGGCGTTGAGATGACTGGACGAGAACACGATGCGATTGCCGCCGCCCGCATGCACCCAGTAAGGCGGCTTGAAATCGTTCGGATCCTTGATGCTGTCGGTGCGCAGTACGGCGCACCGCGCCGAGCGGGCATCGACGCCGACTTTTTGCATCATGCGATCGATGCACACCTGCTCGGCGACGATCGAGCGCAACGAGCGCACGATCTGCAACGGCGCTCCCGAGGTGCCGCCGGTGGTCGCCTTCAAAGTGAACAATTGCGAGCCCATCGCATAAGCGCTCGGAGCCGCACGCACCTGCCCTTTTGTGAGCAACGGCCAGCTGGCGATATCGCCGCCGCCGCGAACGATGCGACCGTAGCCACTGCGACTCGCCGGCCACAGCACTTCGCTCAAGCGCGTCAGTGTCCAGCGGCGACGCTCATCGAAACCAGCCTGGTCCAGATGCTCCAGCTCACGCTGAGCGTCGGCGTAGAACAAGGGATTGCGACGCACCGCTGTATCGCCGACTTGCAACAGCTTCAGTTTCTTAACGAGAGCTTGCATGTGACTGACTCGTACGCGCAGCGCGCGGTGCATTGCCATGGGAAAGCGAGCGATAGACGGCGCACATGCGTTTGGAATATTCGTTCACGCACAGCGGCTCCACCGTGGCCCGCGCCAGCCGCCCCATGTGCTGACGCTGCTCGTCCTGAGCCACCAGCATTTCGATTGCCTGCGTCAGCTGCGCTACATCGGCGGGTGGCACCAGAACTCCGTTCGCTCCATTGATGACGTACTCGGGAATGCTGCCGACCGGCGTACACACCGGCGCCAGCCCCCAAGCCATCGCTTCCAGCAGCGACATGGGCAGACCTTCCGTATGCGAGGGCAATACGAAGGCGTTCGCGGCTGCCAGCAACCGGTCGCGTTCGACCGGATCGACCCACTCGCGAATCTCCACCACATCCTGCACGCCAAGCTTGGCCGCATGTTCGCGCAGTTGTGCCACTTCGCCGTTGCCGGCAAGTACGAATTGCACGCGCGCCCGGCATTCCGGCGACAGCCTGGCGATCGCTTCCAGCAACTCGAACACGCCCTTGCGGGGCGAGATCAGTCCGAAATAAACGAAGCGCACCTTGCCGTCATCCGGACGCACCGGCACGGACTCCGGCAGCACCACGGGATTGGGCGCCACCACGATGCGATGCTTGGGAATGCCGATGGATTCGAAGAACGCCCGCCAGCCATCGCCCAGCACGACGACGCGGCTGGCACGCAGCAACGTCGACAAAGTAATGGAGCGCGCTGCCGGCGACATCTGCTCCCAATGTTTCTGATAGCCGCCGCCATGCGCGTGCATGATGACCTTCGCGCCGAATGCCATCGCCAGCCGCGCCAGGATGATCTTCCTGACGTTGCTCGCGCCGCTGGCGAAATGAATGTGCACGATATCGGGATTGCGCCGCAGCTCCATGGCCAGCTGCGCCACCGACTTCAGGAACGTGACCGATTTGATCCACTTGCCACCTTCGACCATGCTGGCGATGTGCGTCGCGTGCACGTCTTCGGGCAGCGAATCCAGCAGCAGCCGTTCGACTCCCGAAACGCCGCCGCGAACGTTCAGCCCCGGACCAACCATCACGACGCTGGCTTCACGCATGGCTCACCGCCTCGCGCGGGCCGAGCAGATTCTGATATGCGCTCAGCATGCCCTCCCAGGAGAATGTTTGTTGGGCACGCGCCGTCGCGGCCGCCGCCATACGGGTGCGCAGCACATTGTCGGTGCGCAAATTGTCGAGCAGCACCGGCAGGCGTTGCGACAGCTCTTCCACGTCGACGATATAGCCTTCGCGACCTTCCGCGATCATTTCGCCGGCGCCGCCGGTTCGCGTCAGGATCACCGGCACTTGCATCGCCATCGCTTCCAGCGCCGCGTTGGAGAATGTTTCAGAGAACGACGGCAGCACGAACACATCGAACAGCTTGAGCGCCGCGCGGACGTCCGTCAGCGCGCCCGTGAATGTCACTGCGTTGCTGATGCCTCGTTCCGAGGCCGCTCGCTCCAGCGTTGCTCGCATGGGGCCATCGCCCACCAGCACCAGATGAATATTCGCTTGCGTGGCTCGCAGCTTGGCTACCGCATCGATCAATGGCAGCTGGTTCTTTTCCGGCGCCAGTCGACCGACCGTGCCCACCACGAA
>JBEVKA010000334.1:0-7302 GCA_040509855.1 Steroidobacter sp. | reverse complement strand
CTGGCCGACACCGCGCTCGCGGCCGGCGTGCGGCGCGAAGCATGGCCCGCGTGGCAGCGTTTCAAATTGTTGTATTTGAACGCCGAGGGCCGCGTTGTCGATGCAAGCACGACGCGTCAGATGACGACCTCCGAAGGCCAGGCTCACGCGCTCTTCCTCGCGCTGGTCGGCAATGACCGCGCGGCCTTCGACGAAATCCTGCGCTGGACTCAAATCTATCTCGCGGCCGGCAGCCTGGAGCGGAATCTGGCTGCCTCGCAGTGGGGTTGCGCAGACAACAACAACTGGCGCGTGCTCGATCCCGGCCCGGCGTCGAACGCCGACGTGTGGATCGCCTACACACTGGGCGAAGCCGGACGCTTGTGGAGCGAAGGCTGGTATTCGGAGGTAGGCGCGGCAGTCGCCAGCAACATCCTGCGCCAGGAAGTCGTGACCATTCCGGGACTGGGACCGACGCTGCTGCCCGGACCGTATGGCTTCATCACCGACGACAGCTGGCGACTCAATCCAAGTCATTCGCCGCTGCCCGTCCTTCGCGCCCTGGCGCGCCAGACCGGCGATCCGGTTTGGAATGAAGTGGCACAGTCGTCCGAGCGAGTCATCCTCGGCGCCGCGCCACAGGGATTCGTCGCCGACTGGGTCGAATTCAACGATGACGGCTTTGCACCGGATCGCGAATCGCGCGCGATGGGCGGCTACGACGCCATGCGAGTCTATTTGTGGGCGGGAATGCTGCCGGCGTCGGATCCTTCGCGTGATCGGATCACCGCTGCGCTTAAACCCATGGTGAACAGCGTCGCCAAACGCGGCGGCTTGCCGATGGAGTCCATCGATACGCTCACGCTCGAAATGCGCGGCGATGGCTCTCCCGGATTCTCCGCCGCGCTCCTGCCCATGCTTGCGAATGCCCGCCTGTCGATAGCTTTGCAGACACACCGGAAACGCGCCGCCGATGAGTCTCTGCAAGGCAATCAAAGCCATCTCAGCGATGCGCTGGCCTTGTTCGGGCTCGGCTGGCTGGAACAGCGCTATCGCTTCAATCCCACCGGCCTGCTGAGCGTGCGCTGGACGCCGGCGGGCGATCGACCTCACTAGCGGCGGATTGCTGCCTCAGGCTTAACGGCTCGCCTGCCCGGCCGCGGCGATGGAACCATCCGCGGCTTCGGGACATCTATCGTAAAGCGGCGTGCTCCATCCGCCGACGAACCGTGACCCATAAGGAACTGCCCTGGTAACCAAAGCCATGCGCTCCTCGGCCCTCGTTTCGCGCTACGACGACATGCCGTTGTCGCTGGTGCTGTTCAGATTCCTGTGGCCCTTCTGGCTGTTCAAGGATGCGAGTCGCGGCGATGGTCTGACGCGCGCCGCTGCTTACCGGCACAACCGCAGTATGCGAATCTATCTGCCCGGCTATGTGCTGAAGTGGATGTTCAATTGCGTCACCGCGTTCGCGATCACGTCGGGCTTCGGTTCACTTTCGATGGCGCAGGCCGCGAGCGAGCCGCGTTCGCTGGATGTGTTCGCCATCATCGCCGCGGGCTGGGGCATCGTCTTCGCCTGCAGCGTCTGCGTGCTGTTTCTCACCAGCTATATTTATTTCTATCTCGGCAGCAACGAAGCCTGATGCGCGCCTGCCTCGCCGCGCTGCTGGTAATCACCAGTGGGTTCGCGGCGGCCGCTGACAATCATTACGAAACACGCACGCTTCACGATCCCGACGGTATCGGCAAATTCTATTTGGGACGCGAGATCGCGCATGTGATGGGACCCGGCGGCGTGCCGTGGCTGGAGCGTGCCGAGCGCGAAGACGAAGAGCGACCCAATCTCACCATCGCGGCTCTGGAAATCAAACAAGGGCAGATCGTCGCGGATCTGGGCGCGGGCTCGGGTTACTACAGCTTTCGAATCGCGCCGCTGGTCGGTAAGGACGGCCGCGTGCTCGCCATCGATGTCGAGCCGCGCATGCTGCAACTCATTACTCAGCGCGCCCGGCGCGAACAGGTGGCGAATGTTTCCACCGTGCTCGCCACGCCCAGCGATCCAAACCTGCTCGCCGCAAGCATCGATCTGCTGTTCATGGTCGACGTGTATCACGAGCTCGAATATCCGTTGGAAGTGATGCTGAAAGTGCGCGAGGCGCTGAAGCCCGGCGGACGCGTCGCGCTGATCGAATATCGCGCCGAGGATCCGAAGGTGATGATTAAGCCGGTTCACAAGATGACCGAGAAGCAGGTCATCCGCGAACTCACGGCCGCCGGCTTCCGGCACCTGAAGACCGTCCGCACCCTGCCCCTGCAACACCTGGTGATTTTCCAGAAATAGCCCGCCACGGACTCCTGACCGGCGTATTCTTGCCCGCATTCGGGCAGGAATGTTGGGAAACTCTCCATGAATGGGCAGACTGCGCCCCTCGCATTGGATTCCAAGGGAGCGCAAGACGAAATGGCGGAGCTGGTCGAATACCTGGCTCGGTCCAGTCGCCTGTCGCTGCCGGAAGCGACGCGGCTGGTCAACGAAGTGCTGGCCTTCATGAGCGAGGTGCCCGAGGACTTCATTCGCCGCCGCCATCTCGCCCTGCAGGCGCAGGGCCTCTCCAATCGCGACATCTATCTGCAGATCGCCAAAGAACTGGAGTCGCGGCGCTTTCGCGCGCCGGAATACAGCGAGCGGCAGATTCGCAGAATCATTTATGGCTAGAAGGAAGTGACTGGTGACTACTGACTGGTGACTGGTCAGAGCGGACTTCCGAGACCAAGGATTTATTTCATGTGCGGCATCGTCGGTTACATCGGCAAGCGTGAAGCGACACCGATCCTGGTGGAAGGATTGCGTCGGCTCGAATATCGCGGCTACGACTCGGCGGGCATCGCCTGCGCGCGCAACGACAAGCTCAGTATCTTCAAGAGTAAAGGCAAAGTGCGCGACCTGGAGCGCACGCTGCCGGAACGTTTGAAAGGCTCGATCGGAATCGCCCACACACGCTGGGCCACGCATGGCGAGCCCAGTGATCGCAACGCTCATCCCCACACCGATGCGACCGAGCGATTCGCGATCGTCCATAACGGCATCGTCGAAAACGCGGCTCAACTCAGAACCAAGCTGCAAGCCAACGGTGTGACCTTCCGTTCCGAGACCGATTCCGAAGTACTGGCGCATTTGATCGCCGCCATGCCGGCGGACAGCCTGGAAAACATGGTTCGCGGCGCGCTTCGACTCGTCACTGGCACTTATGGCGTGGCGGTGCTGGACGCACAGCGACCAGATTCGATCGTCGTTGCGCGCAATGGCAGTCCGGTGGTGCTGGGCATCGGCGAGCGAGAAATGTTCGTTGCCTCCGATCCAGTCGCACTGGTGAGACATACGCAAAGCGTCGTGCATCTCGATGACGGCGAACTCGCGGTAGTTCGTGCGGATGGTTTCGAAACATCGACGCTGGACGGCGGCGCCGCCACCGCCAAGAAGCCCTCGACGATCGCCTGGACCGATCAAGCCTTCGACATGGAAGGTTACTCGCACTTCATGCTCAAGGAGATCTCCGAGCAGCCCGAGTCCATCCGACGCACGCTCAGCGGCCGTCTCGATGCGCGCTTTCATACGACGCACATCGGCGGATTGGAAATGGCCGCGCGTGAGCTGCTGGAAATCCGCCGCGTAAAGATTCTCGGCTGCGGTTCGGCTTACATCGCTGGCTGCGTCGGCGCTCACTTGATCGAGCAATTGGCTCGCGTACCGGCGCACGCCGAGCCGGCGTCGGAGTTTCGTTATCGCAATCCCGTGATCGAACAGGACACGCTGTACATCGCGGTCAGCCAGTCCGGCGAAACCTTCGACACGCTCGCCGCGGTTCAAGAAGTGAAGCGCAAGGGCGGCCGCGTGATGGGCATCGTGAATGTGGTCGGCAGCACCATCGCTCGCGAATGCGGGCGAGGCATCTATCTGCACGCCGGGCCGGAGATTGCGGTGGTGTCGACCAAGACGTTCACGTCGACGGCGGTGGCTTTCACGTTACTCGCGATTCATCTCGGCCGGATCCGGGATCTTTCCACCGGGCACGGCACGCGGCTGTTGAAAGCTCTGGAAGCGCTACCAGGCCAAGTGGCGGAGATCCTCGCGCAGGAATCTCATATCGCCAAGCTCGCGCAGCAGTTGGTCAAGCATGACAACGCCTATTTCGTCGGTCGCGCGGCGGGATTTCCGGTGGCGATGGAAGGTGCGTTGAAGCTCAAAGAAGTCAGTTACATTCATGCCGAAGCCTATCCGGCATCCGAGCTGAAACATGGTCCGCTCGCACTCATCAGCCCGGACACGCCGACGGTCGTGGTGATTCCGCGCGACGATTTATTTGCCAAGAACGTATCGACGCTCGAAGAGATTCGTGCTCGCAGTGGGCCGATCTACGCCCTTACTCACGCGGGTGAAACATTGCCGGTGCCGGTGAATGGCGTGATCGAAGTGCCCAAGTCAGAGCCGGAGCTGGATCCACTGCTGATGAACATTCCCTTGCAGCTGCTGGCGTATCACGTCGCACTGGCGAAGGATCGCAATATCGATCAGCCCAGGAATCTGGCGAAGTCGGTGACGGTGGAGTAACGCAAGGATCAGGCGGCTTGTTCGTGCTCAACGTCGCTATCAGCAGGCTGCTCGTCCGCACTGCTACGCGCTGACATCGTGCTTCCCTGCTCGTGCGTGAACGCCGAGATGCTCGCGGTGAGGGTGCGAGCTTCGCCGCGCAGTAGCTCGGTCGAGTTGGCCGCTTGCGACACCATGTCGACATTGCTTTGTGTGCCCTGATCGATCTGGGCGATGGCGTGCGTCACTTCTTCGGCGCGCCGGCTCTGCTCATGGCTGGCGTTGCTGATCTCGCCCATGCGACTGGTCATCGCATGCACTTGCTTGACGATATTCTCGATCGCGACGCCCGCCTCGGCCGCGTGCTTGCTGCCGGCGGCCACCGTCGCCGCGCTATCGGCGATGATCGCTTCGATCTCTTTGGCGGCAATCGCACTCTTGCCCGCCAGCGTGCGTACTTCAGCAGCGACGACAGCAAAGCCGCGCCCATGCTCGCCAGCGCGAGCCGCTTCGACAGCGGCATTCAACGCCAGAATGTTGGTCTTGAACGCGATCTCGTGAATCATCCCGACCGTGTTCACGATCTTGCGGCTCGACTCGGAAGTCGCCTGCATGGTGGTGATGACCTGCGCGATCACTTTGTCGCCACGCTGAGCAGCGTCATAGGCCGCCTGCATGTCAGCCGTCACTCGCTGTGCATGCTCGGCGCTGCGCTTGGCCATTTCGTTGAGCGATTCGAGCGCGGTCGAGGCTGAACGCAAGGCGCTGGCCTGCTCGTGAGAGCGCGAGGAAAGCTCGTGATTGCCGTCGGCCAGCGAGTCGGCCGTGCTGGTGATCGACTGCGAAGCGGATTGGATCGCGCCAATCATGGCCGCGAGCTGTTCGCGCAGCGAGGCCATCGCCCGCAACATTTCGCCGCACTCGTCCTTCGAGTCCGATTCGAGATCCACATCGAACGAACCCTGCGATAGCTGTTCAGCAGCGCGCGCCACACGCTGCACCGGCTGAATCACCGTTCGTCGCACCAACCACAGACCTACCACCGCCGCGAGGCCGATAGCGCCGAGAATCACCATCAGAATCGTCAGCGTGCGGGTATATGCGGCGCGACCGCTCTGCCCTACTTCGCGCACCGACTGTTCGGTGTTCTCCGACACACCCGCCACCGTCGTGAGCACATAGGCGAGCAGCTTCGGATCGAAGGCGCTGAGCAGCTCACGCTCCGCGTCCTGCTGCCGGCCAGCTTTGATGAGGCGACTGGCCTTCACAGCGCTGATGACGAAACTGGACAGGCCTTCCTGCAGCGCTTGCTGTAACTCCGGCGCATCCGTCAGCTGCGCCGAGATGGCGTCGACGCGCTCGCCAAACGACTTCTTGGAAAGCTCCAGCTGTTCGAGCGCGGCATCACGCTCTTCCGGAGTCGTTGCGGACACGGCGCGACGCGCGTTATCGGATAACCGGCGACTCTCTTCCAGCATGCCTCCGACCAGCTCCGCCGCACGCGACTGCTCCGCTACGGTCGCATCGAGCTGCTTGTTCAGCGCCGACAAACCACGCAGGCTGACGAATACCACTGCACCGGTCAGCGCGATCACGAGCAGCAGCATCGCGGCAATGCGCCGGCTGATCGAAGCGTGACGAAAGAAATCGCGCATCCAACTCATGGCGTCACCCTTGCTCGCGCTTGGCCCGAGCTTTCGCCTCGGCCGCGGAGCGTGCGTCACTCCGTTCCGCCATTCCACGCAAGTAAACGACGACATCCGCGATCTGCTCGCGCGACAGCACCGTCTTCCACGGCGGCATGCCTTCCGAACGTTTCATGAATGCGCCGCCGTTACTGATGATCTGCACTTTGTAGTCGTCGCTACGCGAGCTCGCGGTGAGATCCGAGGGCCGCACCTTCTGTAAAGCAGCGCCACGCCCGTCGCCCTTGCCGGCGCTGCCATGGCACAGCACGCAATAGGTTTCGAATGTTTGCCGGCCGCGCGTTGAGGCGGCGTCATCGTGATCCGCGGCACTCGCGGCCGTGGACAGCAATGAGGCCACCGTCATGACGACGATGCCTGCCGACAACAGATTGCCGGCACGGGTTCTACTCACTTAGAGACCTCGACGACCATTTTCATTTCCGGATGCACGGCGCATTCGACTTCGACTTTGCCTTCCTTCTCCAGCTTCACCTTGCGCGTTTCGCCCTTGGCGAACGTGCCCAGATCGAAGTTCTGCGTGTCGCTGAGCGAAAAGATGTTGTGCACGAACGGATCGTCGTTGCGAAAGCTGACGGTGTCGCCGACCTTGGCCTTCAAGGTGGTGGTCGAAAACGCCTTGCCATTCTGCGTGACCTGATGATCGGCGGCGAACGCCGGCGCAGCCAGCAGCACGCTGACCAGAACGGAAACGAGCTTGTTCATGTGATGACTCCAAATAAAAACTTACTGCGGCAGCTTCGGCACCGTCACCACTTGCGGGGCGCTGGTGAGCGAGCGCATGAACTCGACCAGGTCGCGCTTGTCGGCGTCGCTGAGGTCGAGCGGCTTCATGTTCGGGCTGAGGTTGTCCTTGACGTCGCCGCCGCGCGCGTAGTGATCCACCACTTCTTCGAGCGTGGTGTAGGCACCGTTGTGCATGTAGGGACCGGTCAAGGCGACGTCACGCAGCGTCGGCGTCTTGAACGCGCCTTTGAGCGATTTGATCGGGCGATGCGCGAAGCGGCCCATGTCGGGCGAGCCGGCT
>JBEVKA010000333.1:0-8052 GCA_040509855.1 Steroidobacter sp. | reverse complement strand
GGATAGGGCCGCATCTTGATGAGCCCTTCCTTGTCCAGCAGTTTGAGATCGGCCGCGGTGAAATCGGCGACGCCGTTGGTGATCGCCTTTTCCGTCCGGGTGTACAGCTCCTTGATGCGATAGTTCTGCGCGGATTTCAGCGCTGCGTCGGTGCCATCCCTCCAGACACTATTCAACTGCCCGGTCTGCAGCCCGAGCGCCTGATCGTTAGCGGCGAGGTCGACCAGCACGTTCTTGGCTTCGCCATACACGCGATCGAGCGCGCGCATGTCGCTGAGCGTGAAATCGTCCTGCAGGTTCTCGATGATGCTGCGGTCGGGATCGTACGCATAGATATTGTGGCTCCAGTTCCGATGCAGCATCTCGTGGAACACGCGGCTGACGAACTCGGCCTTCAGCCGCGGCTCATTGATGAGTTTGTCTTTCTTTTGATTGTGCAGGTCTTCGGTGATGACGACGGTTTCCTGCTGGTTGTCGCCGTCCCAGTCGACCTTCACGCCTACGCCCTTGTGTCCGCCGGGTATGCCAGCGCCTTCGATGCCATTGGGTGCGCGCAGCGAGAAAACATCGCGCGAACTCGCCGCCGAGTTCGCCAGCTCCTGCATTGCCGGCGAACTCATGAAAGTCGCATCGCCGCTCTGCAGACGACGTACCAGCGCGCCATAGAACTGGTCGATCCACTGGACCTCGGCCGGCGTGTAGCCGACGTAAGTCATCTTCGGCAATAGAAACGTTTGCGCGACACCGCCGACGCTGTACTGGAAGCTGCGAGCCTCGTAGACGACCTGGTCGGTGCTGCCGCCGGCCGTGTAACCCAGCACGCTGCGCCGGAAGGTCAGCCATCCGCATTGGCGCTGCTGCACCAGCCAGTCGTAGATCTGGTGGATCTCGGTATTCTGGATCTTGCTCGTTTCGCCACCGTTCGGTGTGGTCGCCATGGGATCCTTCCTTCTTATGAGTCCTGAAGCTCGCGGTTATCTTTCTCGGCCGGCTTCCTGCAAGCGCCGAGACAGCGGCGACAGCAGGAATTCGATGATGCGACGTTGCCCGGTCTTGATCTCGGCGGACGCGGCGAAGCCGGGCTCGAGCGCGACGACCTTGGCGCCGACGTCGATCTGCGAGGCGGCCAGCTTCACCAGGCACGGGAACACCAGGCCCAGTTCCTTGTGTTCGATCGAGTCGCGGCTGATGCTCTCGACGGTGCCGTCAATCACGCCGTAGCGCGTGAATGGAAATGCTTCGAGCTTGACCTCGGCGGGCTGGCCCTCGCGCACGAAGCCGATGTCCTTGTTGAGCACCATCGCCTCGACGATGAGCTCCTCGCCCTTGGGCACGATGACGAGCAGCGTATCGGCGGGCTTCACCACCGCGCCGATCGTGTGTACGGCGAGTTGAGTCACGACGCCATCGATCGGGCTCATCAACACGGTGAGCGACGCTTTATCTTCGGCTTTGCGAACTTCCTCGGATCGCAGGCGGTAGTTCGCTTCGGCTTCGCTCAATGCGTCCAGCGCCTGCGCGCGAAATTCGCTTTCGAGTTTGCCGATCTGGCTGCGCACGCCGGCGAGCGCGGCGCGGTTCTTGGACATTTCCTCGCGCCGGATCACCAGATCCTGACGCATCCCGACGACGCGCTCCTTGAGCTCCATCACCTTGAGGCGTGGCACCAGGCCTTCTTTCTGCAGCTTCTCCAGACTCGTGAGCTGATCCTCGGCGAGCGGCAGTTGTTCTTCGATCTTCGCGACTTCTGCCGTGACCATCGCCAGGTCCGCGTCGCGCTGCGCACGTTCCTCCTGCAAGGCGCTGACAGCGGTGCGATGTTCGGACACGCGTGCGGCGACCAGATTGCGCTGGAGGCTGACGATTTCTTCCGATGTTCCCTCGGGCGCACGAAACACCGGAGTTTTGCCGGCCGCGGCATCGACCAGCGCTTGCGCTCTTGCCCGATCGACCTGCGCGACAAAGGAGCTGGCGCGAGCTTGCTCCGCCTCGGCTTCGGTGAAGGTTGGATCGAGCACGATGAGCGGCTCGCCCGCCTTCACGAACTTGCCATCGGTGACGCGGATGTCGCGCACGACACCGGTATCAGCGGCCTGTACGAGTTTGACGCGTCCCCGTGGAATGATCCGCCCCTGCGCCGTGGCGACCACATCGATGTGACCCAGCGAGGCCCATACGATGGCGATCGCGACGAACGACAGCAAACACCACAGGATCGCGCGGCCCAGCGGATTCGGCGGCGTCTCCAGCACCTCCATCACCGCCGGCAGGAAATCCGTCTGCTCGGGACGAATCGCCGTCTTCTCGCGCAGACGTTCCAGTCGCAGGCTCTCTTTCAACACCTGCCAATGGCGTGAAAGCATCATGCGAGCCCCGTCCCCGGCACCAGGCCCATCTGCTTCGCATAGAGCGATGCATAACGACCGCGCTCGGCCATCAGCTGTGCATGCGTGCCCATTTCAGTGATGCGGCCACGCTCGATGGTCACGATGCGGTCAGCCTGACGGACTGCCGACAGGCGATGCGCGATGATGATGACCGTGCGCCCGCGCGACATGAGCTTGAGATTGCGTTGAATGATCTCTTCGCTCTGCGCGTCGAGCGCCGAGGTCGCCTCGTCGAAAATCAAAATGCGCGGATCGATGGCGAGTGCGCGCGCAATCGCGATTCGCTGCCTTTGACCGCCGGAGAGATTGCCGCCGCGCTCGTCGACGCGCGTGTCGTAAGCTTCCGGCAGCTCGAGGATGAACTCGTGCGCGCCGGCGAGCTTGGCCGCTTCGATCACCTGCTCCATCGACATGGCCGGATCGGCGAGCGCGATGTTCTCGCGCACCGAGCGGTTGAAAAGAATGTTTTCCTGTAACACCACGCCGATCTGCCGCCGCAGCCACGCAGGATCGACCATCGCCAGATCGACGCCATCGACCAGCATCCGGCCGCGCTCCGGCGTGTACAGACGTTGAACCAGTTTGGTGAGTGTCGATTTACCCGAACCGGACGGCCCGACGATGCCGATCATTTCGCCGGCTTCGATGTCCAGGCCGATGTCGCTCAACACTTCGCGACCGTCGGGCGAATAGCGGAACGTCACATGCTCGATCTGCACCTGGCCGCGAATGGTCGGCAGGCTGGCGCGCGACGGGCTGGTCTGGGGTTCGGTCGGCGCGTTCAAGATGTCGCCCAATCGATCGACGGCGATGCGCGCCTGCTGGAAATCCTGCGCGAGTTGCGCGAGACGCAGGATCGGGCCGGACGCGTTGCTCGCCAGCATGTTGAATGCGACCAGCTCGCCGACCGTCATCTCACCTTTGATGACCAGACGCGCGCCGAAGAACAACAGCGCCACCGTCGATAGTTTCTGCACCAGCTCGATCGACTGGCGTCCCCAGTTCGCCAGCATCGCGGCCTCGAAGCCGCTCTTCACATAGCCGGCGAGCTGACGCTCCCAACGCGCCTGCATCTGCGGCTCGACCGCCATCGCCTTGAGTGTTTCGACACCGGTGACACTCTCGACCAAAAATGATTGGTTCTCGGCGCCGCGCGCGAACTTCTCGTCCAGCTTCCGACGCAGCAGCGGCGCGATCCCAAGCACGATGACCGCGTACAGCGGCAACGTCGTCAGCACGACCAGCAGCAAGGTCGGGCTGTACATGTACATGACGGCCAGGAACACGATCGCGAAGAACAGATCGATGACCACCGTCAGCGCCGATGACGTGAGGAACTCGCGAATCGTTTCCAGCTCGCGCACGCGCGCCACCGAGTCGCCCACTCTGCGGGCCTGGAAGTACGAGAGCGGCAAATGCGTGAGATGCGAGAACAGCTTCGACCCGAGCTCGGCGTCGACGCGACTGGTGGTGTGCGCGAACAAATAAGTGCGCAGGCCGCCGATCAGCACGTCGAACACGAACACCACGAACAGGCCGATCGCCAGGATCTCCAGCGTGGTCAGGCCCTTGTGGACCAGCACCTTGTCGATGACGATCTGGAAGAACAGCGGCGAGATCAGCGCCAGGATCTGCAGGAAGAACGATGCGATCAGTACGTCGCGCAGGATGCGGCGGTAACGAACCAGTGACGGAATGAACCAGCTGACGTCGAACTTGCGCTTGCCGCCCGCCACGCGTTCGCGCGTCGTCAGCAACACCAGCTCGCCGCCGAACATTTCATCGAAGGCCGCGCGGGCAACGGCTTCGGGGCGCTCGACACCGGCCTTGAAGATGAGCGCTTTCTCCGCCGAGATCTGCAACAGCACGAAGTATTCGCCGGCAGTGCTGGAGGCGATCGCCGGCAGCGGCATGCGTTCGAGCTGCGACGACTTTGCTTCAACCCTGCGCGCGCGAACGTCGAGCTTCTTGGCGAGCCGGACCAGATCGTCGAGAGTGAGGCGCTCGGAGCCTTTGCCGAGCGTGTGGCGCAGCTGGTCCGGATCCACCGGCCGATCGAGGAACGAGAGCAGCAATACGAACGACGCGAGGGCCGTGTCCTGGCTGCCTTCCCGCACTTCCGTCGCGCCGAGTCCGTCCACCCTGGATCCTTTTTTGTTTCAGCCCCTTTGTTTCAGCCGCGCGTCGGCACGTCATGCGTGACCGGTGACTTCCGCTGGGGTGGCGCGATCATATGCAGTCGATTGGCCGTCGGCAATGCCTCATGCAGCGTCGTCGTGGTTCTTGACACATCCACACCAACGAGAATCACACTGTCGTCGTAGGACGCGATTGAGGGAGATCGGGGAATCTCTCAAGCCGGTTGCGAGATCACCGCGTCGAGATCACGGCGTCGAGCCTGGCCCAGGTCTTGGGACCGACGATGCCATCGGGCACCATCTGATGCTGGCGTTGAAAGGCACGCACCGATGCTTCGGTCTTGGCGCCGAAGATTCCGTCGACGGTCGTGCCAAGTAACATTTGAAGCTCGCGAACCAACTGCTGTTCGCGCGAACCGCGCCGAAGCGTGGGACGTGACACGCCGGTCACCGCTGATGGCGTCGGCTCGACGGCTGGAATCAATAGCGGCGGCGGAGCCTCGCCGGACAGGATGCGCGCGACGGAGGCGCGAAATCCGGGCATGTCGATGCTTGGATCGGGCTTGCGTCCCATCGGCAGCGCATACTCTTTATGGCCCGCGCAGCACTCCGACCCCAGATTGAGATGACGCAGGATCGCGGCCACTCCACGCTGGAACGCGTCGAGCTGCACTTGCGGCCAGGGAAAGTCATCGGGGCGACCGGTGTTCTCGGCTTCGATGCCGATGAAATGCGAGTTGCCTCGCGAGACGCCGTTCCACACGCCCGCGCCCGCATGATTGCAACGACCGGCCGCGATCACATAGAAAGTGCCGTCCCGGCCTAGTCCCAGTTGCGCCAACGGTCCGGGCAGATCGGAGCGGCCATCGCGCAGTACGTTGAGCGAGGGCATGTTGAGATCGCGACGTGGGCTGGCGGTGTGGTGACAGATCACACCACGCACCGGTCCCATCTGACCGCCGCGCACCTCCCAGCCATCCACGGTAGCGACTTTGAGTCCCGCGTCCTCCAGAACTTTGGGCAACCAGATCAGCATGCCAGCCATCTATGCGACACCTCCGCGTGATGGCGGCAGTTGATCGTCCATGGCCGTGGCATCGTGCTGTCGCTCTCGCTCGTGTTCCTGCACGGCGCTGCAGCCATCCCAATCGGTGTCTTCATCCCTGGCGTAAGGTCGAACAGTCGGCGGTTGTGGTGGCGCTGCCGGCGCTGCTTGCACCGTGATCGGCGCGGCTGCGTGCGTCACGCGCGGTTGACGATCTTCGGATCCTTCCTCGCGACTCTTCTCATGCGGTTTGACCGTCGAGCGGATCACCATCATCTTGTTGAGCAGGTCGAACCAGAATGGCGCGCCCAGGGTGGCGGCGAACGCGGTAATCAGCCAGCCAAGCGCCGGCCCCGTGAAAGACCACGTCTTTTCATACCAGGTATCCGTCGCCTGCGGTGGCCGCCGCCAATTGCCGGACCAGCCGATGGGCAGCGACAGCGACTGCAATTGTGTCGCGGCATATTGATAGGTGACGCTGGCACGGGTGCCGTTCTCTTCCGCGTTTCCCGCCAGTGCCACGACGGCCTCACGCGCCGAGTCGTTGCGATAGAGATAATCGGCAATGGCCAGCGTATCGATGTTGAGCCCGACGGACAGCACCAGCGCGATGGTGAAGATGATCCACTGAGTGCTGCGCTTGTACCAGCCGGACACGCGATCCATGGAGCTGTCGAACCACGCCTCGATGTTTGTTCGCGCGCGATCGAGATCGCCCTGCGCCGAATCGATCGCCGCCAGCAGCGCACGCTGCACCGGCGGATTCTTGAGCTTGGCCACGCTGGCCCGCACCGA
The DNA here is from genome assembly GCA_040509855.1 of Steroidobacter sp. GTDB lineage: Bacteria > Pseudomonadota > Gammaproteobacteria > Steroidobacterales > Steroidobacteraceae > Steroidobacter. The sequence goes on along the minus strand of JBEVKA010000333.1, from coordinate 1,687 downwards.
TTCGAGCGACAGCGCCGGCGCCGAAGGATCGCTGCTCACCTCATCCGTGACCGGCCCCTTGGCCGCGATGTCCAGCAACGCCATCGCGAAGCTGCGCGCGGGAATATAAGAAGGCAGCAGGCCGCCGCTGGCGAACACCTTCGGCCGAACTGCATTGGTGTTGTTGCCCGGCCCGGTGTAGGCGCCGGGGTAGAGCGAGTAGATCAACGGATGATTGAAAAAGCTGCGAGCGAGGCCTTTGCCCTCGCGATCGTGCAACAGTTCGCGAATGCCCTGCTCCAGGTACGCAGCGCGCGTCTTGAGCCTGGCTTCGATGATCTCGCGAATCGCCGAGCACACCGTGCCCACCAGCACGAACACGAACACGATTCCGATGGCCACATCGAGCATGGTCGATCCCAGCATCTAACGCACCACTCTTGGTTTGAAATTCCGTTGCGCGAATTCTAGTCGCCGCCGCTCGCGGACGGTATAACCTTGCGCATGATCGCTCATCTCGTCGACGGCACCTACGAACTGTTTCGCCACTTCTATGGCCTGCGCCGCTTCAACAAGGGCGAGGACCGTCCGTTCGGCGCCGTCGCCGGCGTACTGCACACCGTGCTGGAGATGGTCGAACAGGGCGCAACTCACGTCGGCGTCGCGACCGATCACGTGATCGAATCGTTTCGCAATTCATTGTGGCCGGGCTACAAGACCGGCGACGGCATCGACCCGGCGCTGTTCTCGCAGTTCCATCCGCTGGAGCAGGCGCTGGCCGCGATGGGCGTCGCCGTCTGGCCGATGGTCGAGCTCGAAGCCGACGATGCCCTCGCCTCCGCCGCCCATCTCGCCGAGCAAGATGCACGCGTTCAGAAAGTCTGCATCTGGACGCCGGACAAGGACCTCGCGCAGTGTGTGCGCGAAGACCGTGTCGTGCAAATGGACCGAAAGAGCAAAACCATTCGCGACGCCGCCGGCGTGGTCGCGAAGTTCGGTGTTGCGCCGCCATTGATTGCTGATTTTCTGGCGCTGGTCGGCGACAGCGCCGACGGTTATCCCGGCATCTCGGGCATCGGCAAAGTCAGCGCCGCCCGCCTGCTCAACACACACGGCCCGATCGAAAAGTTTCCTGCCGCTGTGTTGGGCGAACGGCTGGAGCTGGCGTTGTTGTTCAAGAAGCTCGCCACGCTGCGCACCGACGCCGCGCTGTTCAACGACGTCGATGCGATTCGCTGGCAAGGGCCGACAGCAGCATTCACCGAGCTGGCCGCCAAACTCGGCGACGCGCGTTTGCTCGATCGATGTCACAAGGCAGCGGCAAAGGTGCTCGCTGGCTAGCGATTCATCGCAAGCAAACCACGCACAAATATTTCCAGCTGCCGTCACCGCAAAGAAATTTTTTGCGGACCCGCCGCCGTCCCCAGGAACTTCGCCTCGCTGCCCGGCTTGTATTTTGCCGGTCGAGCAGGATTCCAATTGCAGTGCAACGAGGCACGCATCAGGGGGCATCATGACGATTCGAACCATGTTTCTGGTCGCGGCGCTGGCGACGCCCATGGTGGTGACCGCAGGTCCATTGATCCTCGAAGAGACCGCGAAGATCACCTCGCCCGATCCAGAATATATCTGGCCGATCAGCGTCGCGGTCGACGGCGACTGGCTGCTCGCCAGCGGCATTCGCGAAGACATCCCGACCGCCCGGCTG
>JBEVKA010000332.1:0-4232 GCA_040509855.1 Steroidobacter sp. | reverse complement strand
GCATTGGGATTGGCCTTGGAACGGGGGAGGTCGACCAGGCTGCGGGCCAGTCGTTCGATCTCGGGAATGCGATGTTCGATGACGAGCGGATCGACGTCACAGTCGCGTATCAGCGCCGGCAGGGATTGGATTGCATCGGCGAAATCGCCGAATGCGCACGCCGCGTGCTGAACATCCAATTCAATGCCTGCTTCGCGAGCGTGGAGATTCAGCCTGTCGATGATGGCTGCCCAATACTGCCGGCCGGGCTCTTCCGCATCCCAACGCAGGACGCGAGTGATGGCTCGTGCATCGAGAAACGTCGGCCCGATATCGAACACGGGTGCCAGACGCATCATGCCGTCTGTCGCTTTCAAGATCGCAGTATTGCGGCCGTGATTGTCACGATTTCCGAGCGCGAGGTTGAGCAGATCGCGCCATATGTATTCGCGGAGCTCGTGTTTGAAGTCCGTGAGGATCCGCGCGAGCTCGACGATCACCTGGTCATGTTTCAAAAGCTGGCTGCTGTCGATCATGCCGACCACGGAATACAGGCTCTCCACGCCGAACCGATCGACGCCACCTTCAGCACGGTTGCGTCGGTCGAAGCGTGGGACGATGAGGGCGCCATTGGTGAAGCGAGGTAATTCACGCGTCGTGCGGATGCCCAGTCGCTGGGCGACTCGCTGATACGCGGCCTCGTTTTGCAGAATGAGCGGCGCATGCATGCCTGCTTCGGGCACAGGGAATTTCAGCAGTGCGTGCGTGGTCGCGAACGCGTCGCAGCCGCCATCATCGGGATACCACTGACCGTTCTCGTCTCGCACGATCCAAAACTTAGGCGCTTCGCCTTGTGTATCGCTTGCACCCGTCACTGCGGCGCCGACACCGGCTGCGTAATCGAGAAACGCATCGCCTCGTTGTGTCATTTCATCCAGCGTGAACGGGCGATGCTCGCGAGGTTCGGGTGGCTCGTCGGGTATCACGCGTAAATTGCCAACAGGATTGAGCGCGCCGCGCATCAAGAGCTGCCATTCCGTGAGAGCGCCGCCGACGGCGCGCTCGACGCGTCGACGAGCGGCGCCCTGAGGCAGCAAATCGATCAGGAAAGCGGGCCAGGTCTGGAACGCACGATCGCCGAAGTCCACGGGCAGTCGTACCGACAGCGCACGATGGTCATTGGCGAATAAATGAGCAGCGGCGTAGTCGGCGGCATAGGTCAGTCGCACGGGACCGGTCCGGTTTCCGTCTTGGCCGGTGAGGTCGGCGCAGTGAAGCCACTGACCGTCGATGTGGGCCTCGATCCTCATAAGTTGCGGTATAACACAAGTTGTTGACCTAAAGGGTAGGTCAACATGCGTTCAAGCGCAAATTAGAGTCGAAGAGCGTTGGCGCTCGCGAAGCCGGGATTTATGGCGAAAGCGAGAAGAATTATTTGCCGGCCGCGAGCGGGATCAGCTCGCGCGTGATTCTCAGCATGTCCGGATAGTCCTTGCCGAGGGCTTTGTATTTGCCGGCGACGGTCAGGGTCGGCACGCCGTTGACTTTGTAATCGCGCGACAGCTGTTCGGCGCGCATGGCTTTGGAGGTGACTTCGGGGGAGTTGAAGGCGGAGCGGAATTTGTTCGCTTCGATGCCGTTCTGTGCGGCCCACGCGGCCAGGTTTTCGAGATCGAACAGAGGTTGATGCTGTTGATGGATGGCATCGAACAGCTTGTCATCCAGGCGTTCCAGATCGCCGGTGGCTTCCAGGGTGTAATACGCCCGCACCAGCTGGCCCCAATCGCGCCGGCCGAACGAGACCGGCACGCGGGTCAGCACTGCGTTCGCGGGCAGCTCCGACTTCTGCCATTGCTTCAGCAGCGGCTGCAGATGGAAACAATGCGGGCAGCCGTAGGAGAAGAACTCGATCACTTCCACCTTGCCGGTGGTGGTTGGCGTCTGCGGCGGCGACAGCAGCGAGTAGTCGGTGCCTTGCACCGGCGCTGCTGACGCCATCGAAGTTGCCAGCGACAGGAACAGCACGAAAGCGATCCGGGCTGCTGCGATCACGATCTTTCTCCTGCGGTGCCGACGAATGTATTACTGCTGAGGAGGAGCGGCGGCCGGAGCTTCGATGGCGAGCAGCTCGACGTCGAAGATCAGCGTGGCGCCCGGGCCGATGTCCGGCGGCGCGCCGCGGTCACCGTAGGCGATGGAGGCCGGGCACACCAGACGGCTCTTGCCGCCGACTTTCATCAGCTGCACGCCTTCGGTCCAGCACGGAATGACGCCATTGAGCGGGAAGGTGGCGGGCTCGCCGCGATCGACGGAGCTGTCGAACACTTTCCCGCTGGGCAACGTGCCGTGATAGTGGACCTTCACGGTGTCGGTCGCCTTCGGGTTCGGGCCGGTGCCTTCGCTCTTGGCGGTGTAGATCAATCCCGACTCGAGGCGCTTGGCGCCCGGCTCGGTGGCGGCCTTGTCGAGCGCGGCTTTGCCGACCGCGGCAACGCGAGTGCTCTGCAGCTCACGCAGCTTCGGAATGTAGGTCTGGACGTCCACCTGCGGGGTCTTGCCGAGCGCGCCATCGGCGAAGCCGAGCTGCACCTGGGCCAGTTCCTGCTGGGTGAGATTGAACGAGGCGATGCTCTGCGAAACCGCGACGCCGAGTGCGTACAGCGCCTTCTCTTCCTCGGTGCCGCCGATCGTGGTGGCGGCGTGCGTGGCCGCGGCCTTTTGCGCCTTGGGTTCCTTGGCGAATAATTTGACGGCTACGACGAACAGTACGAACCCGATCGTCGCAATCATGAACGCTTTCATGGGAGTCCTTGTCTGCGCCTGAAAAAAGGCGGCCAAGCATACATGCTAACGAGGGATCGGGCATCCTGCCACGACCCCTCGTGCTGTGCGTCGTCAGTTCGCGACGGCCTCGGTCCCGCCCGTCAAACCGCGGGCTTCCAGCAGCGGACCGATCTCCGGCGCCTTGCCGTAGAAGTCCTTGAAGATAGTCAGCGCGTCGACGCTGAAGCCCTTGGAGAGCACCTTTGAACGCAGCACGTCGCCGTTTTCACGCTTCAGCCCACCGTGTGTGCCGAACCAATGCTCGGTGTCTCGCGCCAGCACCTCGCTCCAGATATATGCGTAATAGCCGGCCGAATAACCGATCGGGCTGGAGAAGATGTGCAGGAAGTAGGTCGAGCGATAACGCGGCGGCACCGGCGCGAAATCCATCTGCGCCTGTTTCAATGCATTCGCTTCGAATGCCGCGACCTCGCCTTGCGACGGCGTCTTGCCCGGCGCGAGTTGATGCCACGTCTGATCCAGAATCGCCGCCGCCAGATATTCGGTGGTCGCGAAGCCTTGATTGAACTTGCGCGACGCCAGCACTTTGTCCATCAGCTCCTTCGGCATGGCGGCGCCGGTTTGATAGTGCTTGGCATAGTTCGCCAGCACGCGCGGATCCGTGGCCCACATTTCGTTGTACTGCGACGGGTACTCGACGAAATCGCGCGGCACGCTGGTGCCGGAGAATTGCGGGTAGTTCACGTTCGAGAACAAACCATGCAGCGCATGGCCGAACTCGTGGAACGCGGTGTTCACTTCGTCCCAGGTCAGCAGCGTCGGCTGACCCGCCGGCGGCTTGGGAATATTGAGGTTGTTCGTGACCACCGGCTTTTCATCCATCAGCCGTGACTGTTCCACGAAGCTATTCATCCAGGCGCCGCCGCGCTTGCTCGGGCGCGCGTACCAATCGACCAGGAACAAACCGAGAGGTGAGTTGCCCTTGTCGAATACTTCGAACACGCGCACGTCTTCCTGATAGACGGGCAGGTCCTTGCGCTCCTTGAACGTGATGCCGTAGAGCTGGCTGGCGGCGAACAGCACGCCGTCGACCAGCACGCGATTCATTTCGAAATACGGCCGCACCTGCGACTCGTCGAACGAATATTTCTTCGCGCGCACCTGTTCGGCATAGAAATCCCAATCCCACGGCTCGAGGCGGAAGCCCGGCTTGCCGCTCGCCTTCGCCTGGGAATCGATGAGCGCCTGGATTGCCTTCGCTTCGTTCTTCGCGTTCGAGACCGCTGCCGTCGCGAGTTGCCCGAGCATCGCGTTCACCGCATCGGCCGTCAGCGCCGTCTCGTCTTCGAGCACGTACGCCGCGTGATTCGGATAGCCCATCAGCTTGGCGCGCTCGGCGCGCAGTTTGACGATCTCCGCGATCGACTTGGTGGTGTCGAATTCGCCGCTCCAGCCGCGGCCGGCGGAGG
>JBEVKA010000331.1:0-11860 GCA_040509855.1 Steroidobacter sp. | reverse complement strand
CGCTTCGCAGCCGCTGGATTCGGATCAGTGGTTGCTTCGATCAAAGCACGCGGAGTGATCTGCCAGGACAAACCCCATTTGTCCTTGCACCACCCACATTGGCTCTCGGCGCCGCCGTTGCGAACGATGGCATTCCAGTAGCGATCGGTCTCGGCCTGGTCCTCGGTGAGGATTTGAAACGAGAAGGCCTCACTGTGCTTGAAAGCCGGACCGCCGTTCAGCCCGAGGCAGGCCACGCCCAGCACTGTAAATTCGACTGTAATCACCTGCCCTTGTTTGCCGTCCGGATAATCACCCGGGGCTTGGTGGACCGCGGTGACGGCGCTGTTCGGAAAGGTCTGGGCGTAGAACTTGGCAGCTTGTTCCGCTGTGCCGTCGTACCAGAGGCAAATCACGTTCTTGGCCATCGTTAGTCTCCGTTGGTTCGTGAGTTGAATGAGCCTGTCGAAGCTAGGACGAACCTGCCACCCCAAACCCGACAACTCGAAACGCGGACTTTGTCCGCCAGGCAGGCGGCATAGTGACATGGCGCAAGTCGATCGTTGTTTGCCAGCGGACGCCCCTCTACTATGAGAAGCGCGAACGGACGCAGGGGGAATCAAAGATGACTGGCAGAATATCCTCGCAGTCTAGAGCGCTTCTGCTCAATGGAACACTCGCTCTGGCGCTGGCTCTCGTGGCGATCCCGTTTACGGCTGACGGTGCGCAGAAACCCTGGGTGGCGCCACGCACGCCGGAAGGAAGACCTGATCTCCAGGGCAACTGGAGCAACGAAACACAGACGCCGCTCGAACGGTTGAGCAAACAGGGACTCGCGCTGAGCGAAGAGCAGGCAAACGCGCTCGAAAAGCGGGCTCAGCTCGTAGAGGAATTCCGCGATCGGCCCACCGATCCCAACGCGCCACCGCCGTCGAAAGGTGGCGATCAAGCGTCGGCGCCACCGGGCGAAAAAACGTTTGTCGAGCAGATTGCCGAAGCAGCCGGTGGCGCGGTCGGCGGCTACAACGGCTTCTGGCTCGATCCGGGAAACAAGGTCATTCGTATCGACGGCGTCGCTCGCAGCTCCATCATCGTCGATCCATCCGACGGCCGCATCCCCGCACTGACGGCCGAAGGCAAGCAGCGCATGGGCGAACGCATTGCCCGAATGCGGAAGTTCGGCGAGTTCGATCACCCCGAAGTCCGGTCGCTGTCCGATCGTTGCATCGTTTCATTCGGATCCAATGCCGGGCCGCCGATGCTGCCGAACTACTTTTACAACAACAACTACACCATCGTTCAAACGCCGGACCACGTCATGATAATGACGGAGATGATCCATGACGTGCGCATCATCCGACTGAAAGCAACCCAGCACACGTCACCGCAAGTGGCCCCGTGGTTTGGCGATTCGATCGGACGCTGGGAAGGCGACACGCTGGTGGTCGAGACGACCAACATCAATCCGACGCAACTGGCAGTGACTTCACCGCTGTGGCCGTATCGCGGAGCGTCCGAGAAATTGAAAGTGACCGAACGGTTCACGCGCACGGGCCCGGAGGTTCTGCTCTACAAATTCACAGTGGAGGATCCATCCACGTTCACCGCGCCCTTCAGCGGCGAACTGCCGTTCAACCGCATCGACGAAATGATTCACGAGTACGCATGCCATGAAGGCAACTACGCGTTGCCGGGCATCCTGGCGGGAGCACGCCAGCAGGAACAGGAAAAAGCGGAGAAGAAATAACAGTAGCAACCGGGCGCCATCAATCCAGCCCGGTCTTTCCTGGCGCCCAATATGCTTTGCTCTGGCGGCGGACTGCACCGATAGCCCGCTGCCGAAGCAGTCGGGTGATGTGCTGGATGGAAGTGGCTTTGCCCGTCAGCACGATGTCCGCCGTGGCATGATCCTGCAGGAATGCAGACATGTATGTTTCCAACTCGGCGAAATGGCGATCGTTCTCGATACGAGCACAAAGGTGAGCATCGTTGAGCCGCAGCTGTTCCACAACGGGCTTCGCATCGGCGATTGTTGAAACTTCGAACAGCATCTGCGCTGCCGGCGAGGACGCGTGATTGAACAACGCCGTCGCCACTCCCAATGAAGTTTCGTCGCCGAAAAAGATCACCGGCCCGCGCAGCTGAGAACGATCGATCGACTTGCGCGGACCGAAGATGACGCAGGTGTCGCCCTCGCTCAGCGCCCTCGCCCATCGTGTGCCGGGGGCATCTGCATGCATATAAACCAGAATGCGAGTGAGCCCATTCTCGGCGTCCCAGTCCATGGGCGTGTAGGTGCGCTGAACCCATCCGCCCAACTGGATCTGAATCTTGTCGCCCGGCGTCCACGTGACATCACGTAACGATTCGCCACCGAGCGTGAGGATGCGATAAGCCTTACCGATGTCCTGGATATCCAGCACGTGCACAGGGCGCATGAACAGCCTGTGCAGGGTCGATTCGACCAGGCCGGCGCGTTTGTTTGTGGCGGACACGACTATGCCTCGTTCGCTTCGTTGCTCGTAGCGCCGCACGAGCCGCGCCAACGATCGCCCCAGCGCCCCTTGAACCGCTGCTTGAGCTGTTCACGCTCCTCCATGCTCATGTGGTCCCAGCGGCGATGATGTTTCCACCGGCCATGACCGCCACTGAAAAGAATCTTGCAGAGAAGTAACAGTCCTGCGGCCTGCCAGTAATCGATGGGACGCGCGCTCACGAACAGCTCCGGCATCAGCCAGTTCCATAGCAGCATCACGATCGCGACGATCCCGGCCACGAAAGCAATCCAGACTGTGGCCGCCAGGAAAAACTTCGCTACGCGTCGCGGCCGATCACCAAAAAATGTTTTCATGGCCTGTTCCACCTTCAAATGAATTCGTCGTAGAGCGGCTGCAAGCGGGATCTCAACCGCAGCACGGCTCGGCGCTTCCAACCCAGGAGTGTGTTGACGTTGACGCCGCTGCGAGCGGAGATTTCCTTGAAACTCTCTCCGTCCAGTTCATGCGCGATGAATACATCGCGTTCATCGGCCGGCAATTCGTCCAGCGCGTTGGCGATGGCCTCCAGCATCACGGCCCTTGCATGGGCCGCTTCCGGCCCGCCATCGATCGAAGGCAGCGCCTCGTCGAGGTAATAACCGTCCTGCGTGTCTTCGCTGGTCGTCGCTGCATCAAGCAGCGGCTCTTCGCGCCGCTTGCGAACTCGATCGATGATCCGGTTGCGCGCGACGCGGATCAGCCAGGCCCCGACTTGCTCGATGGGCTCAGGCAAACTGCAGGCTCGCACGAACTCGAAGAAGACGTCCTGCAGGATGTCCTCGGCATCGCGCCGGTTCGGCACGCGTCGGCGAATGAAGCCATAGAGACGCTCCCGCTCGCGCGGGATGACTTCAGAAATGCCTTCGCTCCGCTCGGTCATCGGTACATTGGGGGTGAGCGCCGTGTCCACCCCTGTATAGACGGACCACGCGCTCGAATATTGTGGCCACGCCGATTTAGCGGTTAAGCACTGCCGCCGATCCGAATCAGATCGTCGAAATGCAGGATCACTGTTCCGCGCGCGGTAGGTAGCGTAGCCAGCAATGATCGCGCAACGGCGCGAGCATGAACGGGTCGGAGGCGCTTCGGGAGCAGTGGCGCCAATAGCTTCAGAATCGGCGTGGAGATTTTCTCGCCCAGCCGCGGCGGCTGATTCAACGCATCTCGATTCCCCAGCAGCAGCGAAGGCCGCGCGATCACGAGCGCAGAAAGATTCAGGCGGGTGAGCGCATCTTCCAACGCCCCTTTGACGCTGAGATAGAACACCGATGAACGCGCATTGGCATCCGCGGCGCTCACCAGACCGATCCGTCGAACGCCGCTGGCGATCGCCGCTTTGGCGACGGCGAGATTCGCCTCGAAATCCACGGCGCGAAAGGCTTCCTGGCTGCCGGCGACACGGATCGTCGTCCCGAGCGCCAGATAAACCTCATCCACCTGGGGCAGTGCCGGCAACTGCCGGAAGTCCACTAACTGGAGCTGAAGCTTCGGGTGAGTCACGCCGATAGCGCGACGGGCCAGCACGTGAACTTCCGCCACGGTCGCGTCGGCCAGCAGTCCCTGCAGGATCTCACCGCCCACCAGGCCGGTCGCGCCAGCGAGCAAAACTTTACGTTGATTCATGAGCAGCCTGACGTCCGAGTCGATGGTGCGTCAGAGCTTGCCCGAACTCGGCCCGTGAATGAAGTCACGGGGCTCGAACTGCGTCGACGGCATAAGTAGATCCACAAATTATTGCTTCGGTCCCCATTCGGCTAGCCCTGACTCGCTCGATTGCGCCCGGCGCGGCACGATTGCGGCTCGCGACGAGCGATGCAGTGATATGAGGGATATCCATAATTTGCACCTCTACTATCGACGGGTCCGTTGGCGCGCAGGACTCGATGCAATGACGTCGTCGGTCTGCGGATCCGTGGCGCACGTCCGGCCGCCTCCTCTGCTTCTGTGGTTGCTATTGGCTGCGAGCTACGTGCCGCAGCAGGCCCGCGCCCAAAACCCCACCCAGGACGCCGAGAAACCGGTTCAAGCCCTGATCGTGTTCGACGTTTCGGGCAGCATGCGACAGAGCGACCCGAACGCCTTGAGCGTGGCCGCCGCCCAGCTGTTCGGCAATCTCTCCGGACCTGGCGACGCCGTCGGACTCGCTGCCTTCAGCGATCGCGCCGACCTGCTCATCCCGATCGGTTCGAGCGAAGACGCGAGCGCCAAGGAAGCGTTACAGCGGAGTCTCAAGAAACTAGTGTTCAACGGTCAGACCACTGACCTCGCCGCCGCCCTCGAAGCGGGCCTGGCTGCCTTTCGCGATCAAGAAGACAAGTCGCACCGGAGACTGGTGCTGCTGTTGACGGATGGAGCGCTGGATCTGGGCAAGAACCGCGAAGAGCAAGAAGCAGCGGCACGGACTCGCATCCTGAATTCACTGCTCCCGGAATACCATCGCCGCGATATTTCTCTTTACACCATTGCTTTCACCAGCGCCGCGGATCGCGGACTCCTGAAGGAAATGTCCGAAGCAAGCGCGGGCGAGTCGCGCTTCGTCGGCGATGCGCAGACGCTCCACCAGGCGTTCAGTCAGATCTTCATCGGTGCCCGCGGCGCCCAATCGTTTCCTCTGGAAAAAGGCAGTCTGCAGATCGATGAGAGCATCAAAGAGCTCTCGCTGGTATTCGCCAAGAGCGCGCCCGATGAGCGCATTGCCCTGCTGACACCACAGCAACGCACGGTGAAAGCCGGCGATACGGCCGAAGGTATGACCTGGCAATCGACGCCGGCTTACGATCTCGTGCGCATGCATGAGCCGGAGCCGGGCACCTGGCAAATCGAACGCTCGGGCGACGTACAAAGCGGCGTGGGAATCATTGCCGAGAGCACGCTGGACCTGGAGGTCGAACTTGGAACGGCGTTCATCGAGACCGGCGCGCCGCTCGCGATTCGCTCGTTTCTCGAAGACGTGTCGCAGATGCCGACACGCATGCATCGCGAAGAAGGACAGACATTCACCGCCGAGGTGAGTGCTCCGGAAGGGCCACCGGTGACCCTGCCTCTGGTCGCGCAGGCAGATGGCAGCTTCAGTGCGTCGACAGCCGTGCTGAATGCTTCGGGAAAGTACAGCGTGACCGTCACGGTCACGACACCGACGCTACAACGCCAGCGTACGCGAACCTTCGAGGTTCATCCGGAATGTTTCCTAGGCAGCGTTTCGCCGGCGGCACCGGCCAAAGTGCAGGTCGCGCTCCATAGCTCCTGCCCGTCGTTCAAGAGCCTCTCGATCGAGGCCGAATACACCTCGGCGAATAAACCCAAGCAGCGAGTGCCGCTTCATGACGTGCGGCCGGATTTGTTCGAAGCCGATCTTTCATTTGCTTCTGGCGCAGACGGAGGCCATGTCAGTTTATTCATTCGCGGTGAGGGCCCCGCTGAAGGCACATTCACACTGACGAAGGGGCCGCTGTCATTGCCGATGGCAGCGCCGCCCGTCGCCGAACCTGCGCCAGCGGCTGTCCACAACGATCCCGGTGTCGTCACCCGAGCCGGGATCAAACTTCTGAAGATCAATGCAGGACTCGCGATCCTGGGTGTCCTCGGCTATGGCACGTACTGGTCTGCGCGACGACTCAAAAGGGGCAAGCCATGGAAGAAACCCTGATCTGGGTGGGTGGCCTGCTCATCGAAGCGCTGCTGATAGCGACTGCGGCGCTGATAGTGATGCTGCGACGATCTCACAAAGAGCGACAGCAGCTGCTCGCCCAACTGGCCGGCAAGGAGACACACTCCGCCGAGGCCGCCGTCATCCCCGCTGAAGCTCCCGAAGAAACGCTGGAAGCGCCAGCGGCAAAGATAGAGCCGGCAGCGATCGCCCCGGTCGAGACCGAAGCGCCGGCCGTCGAGATCCCCGTATTGCTCGACGCACAGCCGGATGCCGAGGACGATCCAGCCAAAGCTGTGGACACATCGATCACCAGCGAATTCGAGCAACTGCGGGAAATCATCGACAACGCCCAGCTGAGTGAATCGACCGAGCGACTTCAGCAGCGACTGGACGCGACCCATCAATCGTTGGAGCGCCTCGCGGTCGATCTCGACCAGGAGTCGGACACCGGGGAGCGTCGTCTCAATATCGAACCGTTGCGGCACAACCTGAAGGAGATGACAACGGAAGTCGATTCCTTGCAACAGAACAACGCTCAGCTACAACACGACCTGCGCCACAAGGCACAAGACATGGAGAAGACCATCGCCGAGAAACAGGAGAACACGGACAGAGTCCTGCACCATGCGAAGAAGCTGCGGCGGGACATGTCGATGTTGCGAGACAAGCTCAAGAACCGGGAAAGCGACGTGCAGCAGCTACAAACGGCGAACGAAGCATTGGGTGCGGAATACAGCGCGCTCATGAAGGAATATGAGCGCATCTATAACAAGGTGCCAGCCAAATGAATCGGCCGCTGGCGGCAATTACAAAGAATATATAACCGCCGTGGCTCGTTGACGTCTCCAGCGAAGTAACAATACACTCGCCACACCCTCAAGCTGACAAGGAGAGTCACGTGAAGAAGGTTCTATTGGCCCTCGCCTCCTCGCTCCTGGCCTCGTTTGCAACTGCCAACCCGGTGACCATCGACCCGGACGGGCTCGCCGAAGGCACCGACCTCAGCACCGCATTTTCGGGCGTCACACTCCGCCATCTCACAACCGTCACCGACGCCAACGGCAGCAACGTGGTGGTGAGCAATGTGTATGTGAAGGAATGCCCGACCACTTCGGACCCGAATTCGACGTGCTCGGCGCTCGGCAGCGGTTACTTCGGATATCAAACGAGCACAGGCGCGATCGCAGGTGGGTTCAACGCGGAAAGCACCGCCAGCATCGCGTGCATCATCAACAATTCTCCCTCCTGCAGATTCTGGCCACCGGATGTCCTGGACGTCAGCTTTGATTTCGCTGTCCAGGCGGTCGCGATCGATTCCACGCATCGATCGGACTGGCCGTATGCCTGGGCCTTCGATGCCGCCGGCAATCGGTTGCAAGTCGAGCTGGACATCACGTGGCACAAACAGTGTGGACCGGGCAACCCCGGCAACAATTTCTGCCATCAAACGCTGACCGTCACGCCAGTGACGGGCCAGATCAGCCGCGTCATCTTCTCGGGCGTCGGCGGCTTCGTGAGCCTCGACAAGCTCACTTACACGCTGCCCTGAGCATTGCAACGACTTACCAGCGGAGTCGGGCCGTCACTGCGTGACGCAGTGACGGCTACGTGCGACGCTCGAAGCGCGCATGATTCTGCGGAAAAAATTCGGCGGGAAAATATGGTGGGTTCCAGAGCCCGATGACGGGCTGACAGCTCACTGGAACCTGACGTATCTGCCTTGCTCGAGAAGGCAAGGTTGGTAGCGGGGGCTGGATTTGAACCTGCGACCTTCGGTTTATGAGCCCGACGAGCTGCCAGACTGCTCCACCCCGCAACAGGAGGGCGCGAATTGTACGCGCCACTTCGAGAACATTACAAGAAAAATAAAACTTCGGTCGGAAACCGCCGACGAGTGCCCTGCTCTGCGCCGGTCGAGGCCTTATGTAGGGTGGGCCGCGTGTATTTCAAGATCGAGTTACGGCAACACTCGCGCGCACAGATCGAGCAATAGCGACGGGAAAATCCCCAGCGCCAGCACGGCGACGCCATTGGCACTCAGCACCGCACGTATCGTGCCGCCTGCCTGAATGCCGATCTCGTCAGCAGGCTCATCGAAGTACATGAGCTTGATGATGCGCAGATAGTAGAACGCGGCCACCACCGAGAGCAGCACGGCCACAGCGGCGAGCCACACAAGGCCGACATCGATGACGGCACCGAGCACGGCGATCTTGGCCCAGAAGCCGACGAACGGCGGCACGCCGGCGGTGCTGAACATCAACATCATCATCACGGCCGCGAACCAGGGGCTCTTGCGATGCAGGCCTTTGAAGTCTTCGAGCTGATCGCCTTCGAAGCCCTCGCGCGACAACAACAGGATCATGCCGAACGAGCCGACCGACATGATGACGTACGTCAGCGTGTAGAACATCGACGCGCGATAGCCGTCGTTGGTGCCAGCGAGAATGCCCAGCAGGATGAAGCCGACGTGTGAGATGGTCGAGTACGCGAGCATGCGCTTGAGATTGGTCTGCGCGATCGCGACCACGTTGCCGATAATCATCGACAGCACAGAGAGCGCGATCAGCATGCCCTGCCAGCTCGCGACCATCGCATCCAAGCCTTCGGCAAGCACGCGGATCGCGAGCACGAACGAAGCGATCTTGGGCGCGGCGCCGATGAACAGAGTCACCGGCGTGGGCGCGCCGTGATACACGTCGGGCACCCACATGTGGAACGGCACGGCGCCGAACTTGAACGCGATGCCGACGATGACGAACACCAGGCCGAAGATCAGGCCCAGGTTGCCCGGCCCCACTTCGCGCACGGCGATCGCCAGCTCATCCAGCTGCAGCGTGCCGGTGACGCCGTACAGGATCGAGAAACCATACAGCAGCGTGCCCGACGCGATCGCGCCCAGCACGAAGTACTTCATCGCCGACTCGGCCGCGATGCCCGAATCGCGATCGAACGCAACCAGCGCGTACAGAGAGAGCGAGAGCAATTCCACGCCGAGATACACCGTCAGCAGGTTGCCCGCCGATGTCATCACCATCACGCCAAGCAGCGCGACTAGTGCAAGCACGAAATACTCGCCGCGGAACAAGCCATGCCGCTGCAAATACTCGCGCGAATACAACAACGACACCGCAACCGTGCCGTACGAGAACAGCTTCAGCACGTCGCCCATCGGGTCGGCGATGAACATGCCTTCGAACGCGGCCACGCGACCGTCGACAGCGAACTGCACAGTCACGAACGCCGTGCCCGCGAGGGTCAACAACGACAGCGCGTATGTGATCCATCGCTGCTGGTCGTTCAGGAACACATCGACGAGCAGGATCACGCAGATCGCCGACAGCAGGAAAATCTCTGCCGCCGCGGCCTGCATTCCAAAGTTTGTTACTACTGCTTCCATCTTCGGCTCGTCAGATTAGAGCTTGGACACGGTGATCTGCTGCACCAGGTTCTCGACCGTCGGACGCATCACGTCCAGCAGCGGCGCCGGCCACAGGCCCAGCGCGAGCACCGCGATCGCCAGCACGCCCAGCACGAGCAGCTCGCGACCGTTCACATCCTGCAGCTCGGCGACGTGGTGATTCGCCACCGGACCGAACACGACCCGCTTCACCAGCCACAGCGTGTAGGCCGCGCCCAGGATCAACGTCATGCCGGCGAGGAATGCGTACCAGAAGTCGGCGCGGAAGCTGGCGATGATGACCAGGAATTCGCCGACGAATCCGGATGTGGCGGGCAGGCCCGAGTTCGCCATCGCGAACAACACCATGAAAGCCGCGAATATGGGCATGGTGTTCACGACGCCGCCATATGAACTGATTTCTCGACTGTGCACTCGGTCGTACAGCACGCCGACGCAGAAGAACATCGCGCCCGAAATCAAACCGTGCGACACCATCTGCACCATCGCGCCGTCGATGCCCATCGCCGCGCCGCGCGTGTCGCCGTTGACGCTCAACAGCTCGAACGTCAGGAACGAGCCGAGCGTAACGAAGCCCATGTGCGCGATGGATGAATACGCGATCAGCTTCTTCATGTCCTGCTGCACCAGGGCGACGAAGCCGATGTACACCACCGCGATCAGCGACAGCGAAATCACCAGCCAGTCGAGCGTGTCGCTGGCGTCCGGCGTGATCGGCAGCGAGAAGCGCAGGAAGCCGTAGCCGCCCATCTTCAGCATGATCGCCGCCAGGATCACCGAGCCACCAGTGGGCGCTTCCACGTGTGCGTCCGGCAACCACGTGTGCACCGGCCACATCGGCACTTTCACCGCGAACGCGGCCAGGAACGCCACGAAAATAAACAACTGCTCGTTCAAGCCCAGCGGCAAACGCTGGAAATCGGCGATCGCGTAGCTGCACTGACCGGCGTCGCAGGTCTGCAGATACATATAGACCAGCGACACCAGCATGAACACCGAGCCGAGGAACGTGTACAGGAAGAACTTGATCGTCGCGTACACACGACGCGGCCCGCCCCAGATGCCGATGATGATGAACATCGGGATCAGCATCGCTTCCCACAGCACGTAGAACAGCAACGCGTCGAGCGAAGCGAACACGCCGACCATCAGACCTTCGAGGATCAGGAACGCGGCGTAGTACTGCGCCGGACGTTTCTCGATCACCGTCCAGCCGGCGATCACCACCAGCGGCGTG
Organism: Steroidobacter sp.; assembly: GCA_040509855.1. Taxonomy (GTDB): domain Bacteria; phylum Pseudomonadota; class Gammaproteobacteria; order Steroidobacterales; family Steroidobacteraceae; genus Steroidobacter. The sequence goes on along the minus strand of JBEVKA010000331.1, from coordinate 1,037 downwards.
ATGAACGTGGTCAGCACCACCAGCGGCATGGCGATGCCGTCGACGCCGAGCGCGTAGTACGAATTGAACAGTGGGATCCAGTTGCGCTCCTCGACGAACTGCATCTGTGCGGTAGTGGTATCGAAATGCGTCCACAGCAACGTCGAAATGCCGAACGTCACTGCGGTGGTGATCAGCGCGAGCCAGCGGCCGAGCGAGATGCCCTTGTCACCAAGCAACAGCATGGCGACGCCGCCCGCGATGGGCAGCCAGATCAGAACGCTGAGGATGGGCCAGGTAATCGTCGACTGCATGATGCTTTCTTCTGTGGAACTAGCGCAGCACGTACCACGCGAGCAACGCCGACAATCCGATAATCATGGCGAATGCATAGTGATACAGATAGCCGGACTGCAAACGACGCGTGACGCCCGATAGCCAGCCGAGGACGCGCGCCGAGCCGTTGACCATCGTGCCGTCGATCAACGCTATATCGCCCACGCGCCACAACGCCGAGCCGAGTCCCACGCTGCCGCGTGCGAACACCGCTTGATACGCCTCGTCGAAGTAGAATTTTTTCGACAGCACTCGATACACCGCCGACAGCTTGCCGGCGATCACGCCCGGCAGGTCCGGCCGCTTGATGTACAGGAACCAGGCTGCCGCCCAGCCGGCGAACGCGAGATACACAGCCGGCGCTTTGAATGCGTGCACGATGAAGGCGAGCGGACCGTGATATTCCTCGCCTACGTGACCGAGCACATCATGTTCTTCGGCCACGAACAATACGCCGTTGAAGTAATCGCCGAACAACATCGGGCCGATGGTGAACGCGCCGATGAACAGCGATGGCACGGCCAGGAGGATCAGCGGCAATGTCACCACCCAAGGGCTTTCATGCGGCTCGACCGGGCCGTGATGACCGTGGTCGTGAGCACTGTGATCGTCCTTGTGATGATCGTCATGACCATGTACATCCGTCTTCGCATGCGAGCTGTCATGAGCGGCGTGCGTGTCATGCGACACCTCGCGGAAGCGCTCCGGACCATGGAACGTCA
>JBEVKA010000330.1:0-8106 GCA_040509855.1 Steroidobacter sp. | reverse complement strand
CATCCGCCCCGGGCACAGGATATCGCGGCCAGCCCCTAGCGTGCTGCCGGCTAAAGGCTACTGCGCACATCTGTTACTCTTGCTCACTTCAACTGCCGCTCAATGTGACGGCGTGACGGTAAGCGACCCGGTGTTATTCGAAGCGGAACGATCCGGCGACAAAACGACGCTGCGCTTGCGTGGCGGGTGGTGCATCGATCATCTGCGTGAGATCGAAGCCGCGTTGGCGCAATTCCCGAGCGGTCGGGAGCAGGTCGCTCTCGACTACAGCGGCATCGAAACATTGGATCTATCCGGTGCATGGCTGCTACGCGCCTGGCTGGATCGCGCCAAGGCGGCCGGTACGCGCGTCGAAGTCACCGGCGAGCAGCCGGCGCACTTCGCCTTTCTGGAAGAACTGACCGAGCGCAAGCCCGGGCAGACGCCGTCGTCCGACGAGCCACAGTCGTCACTACGCGATGTCATCGCCTGGCTGGGCCGGGGCACGGTCAAGCAGGCTCGGCAGACCAAACAGGCAATCAGCTTTTTCGGCCGTATCGCGGTGACGTCGCTGCGAGCGTTCCGAAGCATTCATCACCTGCGGCTGACGTCCATCACCCGACATATATATGAGACGGGCATCCAGGCCATTCCCATCGTGTCGCTGATCGCGTTCCTCATCAGCGTCATCGTGGCGTACCTGGGCGCGCAACAGTTGCGCCAGTTCGGTGCCGAAATATTCACGGTCGACCTGGTGGCGGTCTCGGTGCTGCGTGAAATGGGGGTGCTGCTCACTTCCATCATCGTCGCCGGCCGCTCCGGCAGCGCCTTCGCCGCCGAGATCGGCGTCATGCGCCTCAACGACGAGATCGACGCGTTACAGTCCATGGGCGTCGATCACTACGAAGTGCTGGTGCTGCCGCGGTTGATCGGGCTGCTGGTGGCGTTGCCGTTACTGACGATCGTCTCGGACGCCATGGGCCTCGCCGGCGGCGCGCTGTTGTCGTCGCTGTTGCTGGATATTTCCTTGACGCAGTTCATCCCTCGCGTGCAGGACGCGCTGGCGCCGACGATGTTCTGGGCCGGCCTCATTAAGGCGCCGGTGTTCGCGATACTGATCGCGCTGGTCGGCACTTATCGCGGCATGCAGGTGCGCGATTCCTCGCGCGAGCTGGGCCGATTGACCACAGTCGCCGTCGTGCAGTCCATCTTCCTGGTGATCTTCGCCGACGCGATCTTCGCGGTGGTGTTCGTGGAGCTGGATTTCTAACGCTCATGAGCGCCAACGAATCCACACCGGTCGTTTCGGTCCGCAACCTGGTCAACCGTTTCGGCTCCCAGGTCGTGCACGATGGCGTGAACCTGGACGTGATGCCCGGCGAAGTGCTGGGTATCGTCGGCGGCTCGGGCACCGGCAAGTCGGTGCTGCTCAGGACCATGCTCGGCCTGCAGCGGCCGGCGTCCGGCCAGATCCTGGTCGAGGGTCAGGACATCACGCAGATGAGCGAGGCGGAACTGCTCTCGGTCAAGCGGCGTTACGGCGTGACCTTTCAGCACGGCGCGCTGTTCAGTTCGCTGACCGTGGCGGAAAACATTCAATTGCCCATTCGCGAATACTTCGATGCCTCGCCGGAAGCGCTGGAGGCGTTGACGGAGCTGCGCTTGCGAATGGTGGGCTTGCCAGTCGACTCTGGGGCCAAGCTGCCGGCGCAGTTGTCGGGCGGCATGGTCAAGCGTGCGGCGCTGGCTCGTGCGCTGGCTCTGGACCCGGCGCTATTGTTTCTCGATGAGCCGACCGCCGGCCTCGATCCGATCTCCGCCGCCGCGTTCGATGAGCTGGTGATGTATCTGCATCGCGGCCTGAACTTGACCGTCATCATGATTACGCACGACCTGGACACGCTGCTGGCCACCTGCAGTCGCGTGGCGGTGCTGGTTGACAGAAAAATCGTGGTCGATACCCTCGCTGGCATCATGAACAATCCGCATCCGTGGATTCAGGAGTACTTCCACGGCCCACGCGCCCGCGCCGCTCAAACGGCGGGCCAGGCCGGAGGCAAGTAACCCGTCATGGAAAGAGACGCACATTACGTCGCCGTCGGCGCTTTCATCCTGCTGGTGATCGCCATGGGCGTGGGCTTCGTGCTCTGGTACACCGACGCCAACGACGGTCTGGAGTATCAACGCTACGAGATTTATTTCACCGGTTCGGTCAGCGGCCTGGATCGCGGCAGTCCGGTGCGATTCCTCGGCGTGGACGTCGGGCGCGTGCGGCGCCTGGCCATCGACAAAACCGATCCGACCCGCGTGCACGTGGTGGTCGAGATCGACGAGAACGCGCCAATCTCGGCCGCGACGCGCGCGAGCCTCGGCCTGCAAGGCGTGACCGGTCTGCTCTATGTGAATCTCAAGGAACAGGCGGACATCGATCGAGGCGCGCCGCTGCGCCAGGGTCTGCAATATCCGGTGATCGAAGCGGTCGAGTCCGACTTCGACGCTTTCCTGGCCAGCCTGCCGGAGATGATGGGTCGCGCCAACACGCTGTTGGAACGATTCACGCGCGTGGTGTCGGACGACAATCTCAACGGCATTGCCGACACCATCAAGAGCATCAATCAAGCCATGGCGACGATGCCCCAGACATCCCGGGACATCCAGCAGCTGGTGAAAGAGGTGCGCGGCACGGTGGTAGAGCTGCATGCGGCTTCCGAATCGCTGCGCGCGATGACCGACGAGTCGCGCCCCGAGGTGCAGAAGGCGCTTCGGCGCATGACCGATGTCGCCAACAATCTTGCCGAAGCCTCGCAGCGAATCGACAGCTTCACAAAGCGCAGCGAAGGGCAGCTGGGCAGCTTCACCGAGCAGGGACTGTTCGAGCTGGAACGTTTGATGCGTGAGACGCGCCAGGCAGCGCGGGAATTCCGTGACCTGTCGCGAAGCCTGCAGGCGAACCCGTCGCAGATTCTTTATGAGCCGCCGGAGAGCGGCGTCGAGATCAAGCCATGAACCACGGGCTGCTAGCCATCGTCGTTATATTGTTTTGTTCCGCGTGCACCGGATCGCTGTTCGACAGCGAACTGCCGGTGCCTGCGAGTTACGTGATCGCACCGGCGCCGCCGGGCTCGCTCACCGGTGTGCCGACCACGCAGGCCGATGTTTCCATCGGGCGTCCCGACTTCGCGCCGGGTCTGGATACCGATCGTATCGCTGTGCTCAGAGGGCGGCAGCTGGATTATTACCGCGGCACTCGTTGGGGTGGCCGCACCGTGGAAGTGGTTCAGAGCGTGCTCGTCAGCAGCATCAACGATCAGAATCTGTTTCGCAGCGTGACCGCCGAACAGGCGCGTGTCTCCACCGACTACATGCTGGACATCGAAGTGCGTCACTTCGAAGCCGACTATGCGAACGGCGCGCCGGAAGCTCACGTGATGATTATTGGCCGCTTGATTCGCGTCGTCGATCGCAAACTGATCGCGACGGTCAGCAGCGAATCGCGAGTCGCTGCGAACGAAGAGCGCATGACCGCCGTCACGCAGGCATTCGAAGCGGCGTCACAAAAAGTAGCGCTCGATCTGGCGCGCCAGACGGCGAACGCGGTGTCGAATGACGTGCCCTTGTTTCGCAAGGCGCACGGCGAGCGCGACGATCCTCTGCCGCAGTAGTTTGTTTCTCATGCCATTGCGTTCGCTGCTGCTGGCCGCCGGAGCATCGCTGTGCTGGGTCACCGGCGCATGCGCCGACGACCGCGACTTCTCCGGCACCGTGCGACGGATCTTCGATGGCGACAGTTTCCTGGTGCGGCCTGCGAAAGGCGCTGACAAGGACATCGACGTTCGCCTGCAGGACATCGACGCGCCGGAGAAAGATCAACCCTACGGCAATGCCGCCCGCGCCGCGCTGGTCAACATGATCGGCGATCGCAACGTATTCGTGGACGTGATCGAGGACGATCGCTACGGTCGCAAGGTGGTGCGCGTGTTGCGCGAGCCCGATCGCCTGGATGTCATCAAAACATTGGTGCGCGATGGTCACGTCTGGGTGTATCGCCGCACCGTCCACGACACCTCGCTGATCGAGCTGGAGGATCAGGCCCGCGCCGCGCGTCGTGGTATCTGGGCATTGTCGGAAGACGAGCGCATGCCGCCGTGGCAATACCGATATCTGAAACGCAGGAACAAGAAGGCCGGCAGTGTGCCCGCGGCCTCTCTAGAACGTGCCAAGCCCGGTTGCTTCCATCAAACGGTACCGCCAGTAGCGGCCGAGCTCGTCGTCACGCCAGGCGCCATAGTCAGCGGTGAAGCTGGTGCCGGGTGGGCCATCGTTGTTCCAGAGCCGGTCGAAATAACTACGGATCTCCAGGGCGAGCGCTGAATCGGAGCGCATCTGAAGCGCAATGTTCGCTTCCAGGTTGTAGTTGCCGATGTTTCGGCGCGTGAGATTGGCGGAGCCGACCGACGCGATCAGCTGCTCGCCGTGCGTAATCAGCGCCAGCTTGGTGTGAAATTGCTCGCCATGCGTGCGATACCAGCGCACCTGAATCTTCTGGTCGCTGCGTCTGACCAGCTCGGAGGCGACTGGACGATTCGGTACGCCATCCTTCTGCCGCCCGAACGCGTCGCGATTGGGATCCAGGATCAAGCGCACGTTCACATCGCGTGATGCCGCACGCACCAGGGCATCGACGATCTTGCGATCGGAGATATAAAACGTCGCGATGGCCACCGCGTCGCCATTGCGCGTCGTGTCGATCGCGTCGAGCAAATGTTTGCGAATGGCTTCCTCGGTGAGGAAGGCGAGTTGCACCGGCGGGTCCAGCACCTGTTGCGCGGGTTGAGTCTGTGTCGATGCGTAGACGTGACCTTTCCATCCCGAGAATCGCGCCACGGCCATTTCGCTGTCGACGATGTGTTGCGCGAGCGGGCCGTTGAAACGGATCGCGACATTGGAGTGCGCGCTGCTGCCGTCGTGAGGATTCGCGGATGTCACCAGCGCCGTCAAACTGCCATCGGCCCGATCCGCGACCATGACCTTGCGATGATTGGCTTTGAAGTTCATCAACGCCAGCCAGCTGCGCAGCGTGATCGGCGTCGCGTCGCCGGCGTCCGCGTCCACGAACGGATTCATCATCGAGCCGCCGTCCGGCGAGTTGCCCCACCATTGGATGAACATGCGCCACAACGACGAGTACGCCGGATTGGAGTCGCGCAACGCGTTCAAATTGGTGCTGACGACATCGATGCCCGCGGCGCGCAGTTCATTCAGCAGCTTGGAAGGCAGGCCACCGTAGACGTCGTTGATGGGGTCGGTCAGCAGCAGAATCGAGAGGTCGGGTTTCGCTGCTTTACGTGCCAGCAAATGATCGGCCAGTTCGCGACTGAGCGGACGATGCGCGTTCTTGCCACCCATCATGTCGTTGATGAGAAAGAAGTCCGCCACGACGAACGACTCGGCCTCGTCGACGATGCGGAATGTCTCATCGAAGATGCGTTGTTCGTGCACCGGCTCGCCCTTGGGCGTGGCCGTGGTCAGGTCGTAAACGAACTGCACGTCCTCGGCTTGGGCGCCGATCGAGGCGGTGCTCACGTTCGTCCCGGGCGGCATCGGCTTGACCACATTCCATACCGCCACCAGGGCCCACACCGACACGAACGCCCAACCGATCCAGCGTTTGCGAAAACGCCGCTGCGCCTGTATCGACTCGGCTTCGGGTTCGATGGGGGCATCCATGCGCGGATTCTAAGGATGCGCTCGATGAAACGCCGTAAGTGCGTGCCGGTTCTGCGATCAGGTTGGGCTTATTTACTCCAGCCCCGCTCGCGCGCCGCCCGCTCCTGGTCCAGGTCCAGCGCATCGCCAGCCATGATGTTCTCCATGGCGGTCAGGAGTTGAGGTGGGAGCTCCGTGCTCGCCATGCGCATTCCGCCCGGGGAACTGGGGTCGGCTCCTCTCATCATGGCTATTCGCCACAGCCCGCCCTGACGGCAGGCGTAGCCCGAGGTCCCGCCCCTCACCGTGAAACCGCGGCAGTAATTTCCATCCGTCGAGCGGAAGCTCACGATGACTCGCACGCCCGCACTCGTGGTCTTGCCGCTGAGCTGGTCGCTCAGCGCCGCGGAAAGTTCGCCGGCGGCGACGAATTGGCCTTCTGTCGTTTCAAACATGGACGATCGCTCCGGTCGCATCGTGGAGCGGCCGGCAAGCACGGCGACCACCAGGCTGGCGGCGATAGCGGTCAACGCGGGCCAGTTCCATTTACGCAATTTTCCGCCGCCTGATTTCGAGGCGCGCACCGTGTCGAGAGCGGTAACCGTTGAAGCCGGAGTCGACCTCGCGGTTTCGAGCAAACGTGGCGGCACCGGCTCATCGAGCACTCCACCGAATGCCGCGTCCAGGTCGGCGCGCAATGCTCGATGCCTCTCGATGCGTTCGGCGATGCTCGGATCGAGCACCATCGCCGCCTCGATGCGACGGCGCGTGTCGGCGTCGACTTCGCCGTCGGCGTACGCCATCAATGTTTCATCCGGGAATTGCATGGTGTTCACTCCAGCTGCTTCTGCAGCGCCTCGCGACCTCGCGCGAGCCGGCTGGTCAGCGTGCCGATCGGTATTTCCAACGCCTCCGCGGCCTCCTTGTAGGAAAGCCCCTCGACCAGGACCAGCGCCACGGCCAGGCGCTGCTCGTCGGGCAGCGTGGCCATGGCCCGTTGCACCGACAGCATTCGCAGCTGCGCTTCACTGGCTCGATCCGCGATGTCGAAGCCCGTTCCGTCCAGCGCGATCACTTCGCCGTGCCGGCCGCGAGCGCGTATTTCATCGATCCAGGCGTTGCGCATGATGCCGAACACCCAGCTGTGAAACGGCGCTTCCGGCCGCCATTGCTGATAGCGCAGCAGCGCGCGCTCGATCGAGATCTGCACCAGATCGTCGGCGTCCGAAGCATGGCGGGTGATGGTCCGCCCGAAACGTCGCATGCGTGGCAACAGCGCCACGATCTGCCGACGAACGTCCTCCAGGCTGGCCGAGGTCAGGTTCATGAACAGCAATACGAGCGGGGCGAGGGTTTTAATCCCAAGGTCATGAGATTTTTTGGCCAGGATTGGCGCGTAGTTGGAAGAATTGATCGTGCTCGGGCGTATATGCTCCAGGGATTCTTATGTTCCAGCGCCAGTTCACAATTTTGCTACTCGGACTGCTGATGGCGGCCGCGTCGGCGCGCGCGCAGGTCGGGCTGCCGCCAGTGCAGGTCCCGAATCTGCCGGGATTGAATACCGAGCCGTTGAATCGCACCGTCAATGGCGCGCTCGATCAGGCCGATCCGCAACGCCTGCGTGAGCTGAGGCAGTTGCGCGTCCGGAGCCTGCTGCGGACTCATCGCGATGTGTTGGAAACAGACCCGCGTGGCGCACCCATCGTTCGCGCCGAGGTCGTCGCTTTGTCTCCTACACCGGAGGCGCTGGATCGCGCCCGCGCCGCGGGCTTCGGCATCGGCCGGACGCGAACGCTGGAAGGATTGGATGTCACTGTCGTCGTGCTGCAAGCACCTGCTGGCATGTCCACTCGCCGCGCCCTGCAGCGGCTGCGTGAAGCGGACCCGGAAGGGACGTACGATTACAACCATATCTATCTGGATAGCGGCGAGGCGATTCCGGCCTCGGGCCTTCGACAACCAGCGTCAGCTCCAAAAATAGACGCCGCGGCTGGTGTAAAGATCGGGCTCATCGACGGCGGCGTGCAGCGGGCACATCCGGTCTTCACCGGCGTCACGATTCATGAGCATGGCTGCGCCGGAGGAAACATTCCTAGCAAGCATGGCACGGCGGTGGCCTCGCTCCTGGTCGGCCAGAGTAGCGACTTCCACGGCGCCGCACCCGGCGCGGAGTTGTTCTCCGCAGATGTTTACTGTGATTTGGCTGCAGGCGGCGCCGTCGATCTGGTCGCCGAGGCCGTTGCCTGGATGGCGCGGGAAAAAGTGCCGGTGATTAACATCAGCCTGGTCGGGCCGGCCAACGCCCTGTTGGAGCGCATCGTCAAAGTGGTGATAAAGAAAGGTCACATTGTCGTTGCCGCCGTCGGCAACGATGGCCCAGGCTCGCCGCCTCTTTATCCCGCCGCGTATCCGAATGTCGTC
>JBEVKA010000329.1:0-10331 GCA_040509855.1 Steroidobacter sp. | reverse complement strand
GGAGCACATTGGCTCGCCCTCGCGACTGACCGTAGAACTGCGGCTGTTGCTTACAGCCGTGCAATATTTCACACGCTTGCCCATGCCGTCCTGGGTCGGACATTCCGCTGAGCAACTGCGCGGCAGTGCGCGTTACTTCAGCTTGGTCGGCATCCTGGTTGGCGGCGTGGGCGCGTTCGCGCTGTGGGCGACCAGCTCGATATTTCCAACGCCGCTGCCGGCGATCCTGAGCACGGCGATCACGATATTTCTAACCGGCGCGTTTCACGAAGACGGCCTGGCCGACACCTTCGACGGTCTCGGTGGCGGCGCGACGCGAGAGCGGGCGCTCGAAATAATGAAAGATCCGCGCGTTGGAACATTTGGCATGGCTGCGCTCCTGATGACGCTGCTCATCAAGATCGCAGCGCTGAACTCGATTTCAACCGAGCTGGCAGTGATCGTTCTGGTTGCCGGGCACGCATTCTCGCGCACCTGTGCAATCTCGTTGCTGTACGTCGGCAACTATGTCGGCAACACGGAGCAATCCCGAGCCGGCGTGGTGGCGCAGAAAATGAGCGGCGGTGAATTCGCCGTGGCGGCGACGATCGGCGTGATCCCGTTACTCTGGTGCGGCCAGCAGGGAATCGTCGGTGCGATTTGCGCACTGCTGGTATTGCTCGTGCTCGCGCGCTGGTTCATCCGCCGCCTCGGCGGCTTCACCGGCGACACGCTCGGAGCCGCACAGCAGCTCACCGAAATCGCGTTCTACCTTGGCATCGGGGCGTCGTGGAATTTTATTTGATTCGCCATACGACGCCGGCGGCGGCCCCCGGCATTTGTTACGGCCGCACGGACCTGCCACTGGCGGCCAGCGCCGAACAGGACATTAAGCGCGCGATTACCCCGCTGCCACGATTCGACCGCATCTACTCCAGCCCCGCGCAGCGCTGCACGAAACTGGCGGACGTCTTGTCGCGACGAGACGCATGCGAACTGATCCTCGAACCGGCGCTGAGCGAACTGGACTTCGGCGAGTGGGAGCAATTGCCCTGGTCATCGATTCCGCGCGAACATAGCGACCCGTGGGCGGCGGACACCTGGCATCGAGCGCCGCCCGGGGGAGAAACAGAACAAGCGCTATGGAGTCGGGTTTCAACGTGGTACGCGACGGCGATCGCTCGGCCGGTCGCCCGCTGCGCCATCGTCGCGCACGGCGGCCCGCTGCGCGTATTGCGTTGTTTGATCCTGAACCTGCCTATGGAACAGCGCTGGGAATGGTCCCTCGCCTGGGGCGAACACGTGCGATTCGAGCCCAGTGGAAGCACGTGACGCTGCGTAATAAATCCCGCCCAGCGCCGGTCCCCTACTGATGAGCGCCGCCAGCACACGCGAGCGGGCGCGGTTCGAGGCGCTCTGCACACCGTTCAGGGCCGACGTGTTCCGGTTCGTGTACTGGCTGTGCCGTGACCGCTCGCTGGCGGAGGACGTGGTGCAGGAGACGCTGCTGCGCGCCTGGCGCTCGCTCGACTCGCTGAGCGACGACAAGGCGGCCAAACCCTGGCTGCTCACCATCGCACGCCGCGAATTGGCCCGGGTGTTCGAACGCAAACGTTTTCCCACCGTGGACATCGATGCCGCCAACGAAGCTCAGCACGAGGCGCTGGCCGTGAACGACGGCCATGAAGTCGACGAGATGCGCCGGGCCATCCTGCGGCTCGACGTGATCCATCGCGAGCCATTGGTGTTGCAGGTGTTGCTGGGCTATTCCACCGAGGAGATTGCGAAACATTTGGAAATCAGCGTGCCCGCGGTGTTGACCCGATTATTTCGCGCCCGGCAGGTGCTGCGTCAGCAGTTGGCCGGCGGCAACGAGGAGGCGTGCCCATGAATTGCGAAGAACTTCGCGCAATCGTGGGCGCCGAGCCGAATACCACGCGGCCGGACGTGCTTGCTCACCTCGAACAATGTCCCGAATGCGCACGTTTCCGGGAAGAAATGCAGGCCATGGATCGCCTCATCTATCGCGCGCTCGCGGTGGATGTGCAACCTGCCGCGACGCCGGCATTGCCACGATCCAATACTCGCGTCTGGCGCATGGCGGCCAGCGTGCTCATCACCGCGGTCGTGGTCGCCTTCACGTCGATCTGGTTGCTGACCCCGCAAGACAGCTTCGCCGCCGAGGTGATTGCTCACATCGAGGAAGAACCCGATTCGCTGCTCATCACCGACGAAAGTGTCGACGCGGCGGATCTGGAAAAGCTGCTGTCAAAGATCGGAGTGCGATTGAAACCCGGCACGGCGCATGTTTCTTATGCAACGCCCTGCACCTTCCGCGGCCAGTTGACCCCACACCTGGTCGTGCAAACCGAACACGGCCCGATCACGGTGTTGGTGATGCCCGAAGAGCCGACGCGCGATCGTCAACGCATCAATGAGGAAGGCTTTCAGGGCGTCATCCTGCCGGCGCCGCGCGGGGTCATCGTCGTCGTGGGGATTGGCGCGCCTGCGGATGAAGTGGCGGAAACGGTGCTCGGCGCGCTCGAATACTGGTAATCAAACAAACGGCGAGCCCGCGATGCAGGCTCGCCGCGATTCACTCATTTACTTCTTCAACTTGGCCTTGGCAGCATCGCAATCGGCCTGAGTCATCAGCAGATAGCCCTTGCCCTTGCAGGAATTCTGGCCCTGACACGAGTTGGTGGCCGTGCCGCACGCCGACGTGCCCTTGCACGAATTGACGCCTTCGCACTTCACTTTCGCTTCAGCAGCGCTGGCGGGCGCGACCGCCATGTTGCTGAAAAGCAGTGCCGCCGCAGTGGCAATCGCGGCGCGAGCAGCTTTGTTGGTATGCATCTGTGTTACTCCATCAGTGGAAGTTGAAACGATCGTCCCCGGCGTCTCGAACTACGCCTTACGCACGAGACCGCCCCAGCCAGGATTACATTACATCGTTGCAGGCACGGCGACACCAACCTAGCAAGCAATGAACCAGCGACTGAGCCGGTCTACCCACCAACGACATCCCGCGGAGCGAACCATGCTGATCGACGCCCTCATTGATCCCAAGCACGCGCTGGCCCGGGCACTGGACGCTCTGCAGCCGGCGTTCGCGCTCGGCACGCGCATCTACGTGAGCTGGGTTTTCCTCAAATCCGGCTGGCTCAAGATCTCGGATTGGGACAGCACGCTGGCGCTGTTCGAGTATGAATATCGCGTGCCGCTGCTAACACCGACGCTCGCGGCGATCGCGGGCACCGCCGGCGAGTTGGTGTTTCCCGTGTTGCTCATCCTTGGCCTGTTCGGCCGCGTCAGCGCGCTCGGCTTACAGGCCGTGAATGTGCTGGCCGTCATTTCCTATGCGCACTTCCTGTTCGAGAACCCCGCCGCGCTCGCCCAGCACTATTTGTGGGGCTTCATGCTGGTCATGCTGGCGCTGTATGGCCCGGGCTCGTGGTCGATGGATCGCTGGCTGCTGGCGCGCCGGGGCCGCACTTGACGAGCAAGGGCCCGCGCCTCATCCTCGCGCCGCGCGACAAGTTCCCCGCCAGGGGATTCAAAGGGAACTCGGGTGTGATGCCCGGGCTGCCCCCGCAACTGTAAGTGGTTCGCCGCCCGTCAAAAACCACTGGTGTAGCACGAGCTTGGGCTCGCACGCCGGGAAGGTGACGCGCGGACTTCAGCCACCAGCCAGGAGACCTGCTTGCCGCCGTCGTCCATCGATCGGCCGGGGTGCGCCGAAAGAACGGGATTTTTCCCTGTAGAGGCGACCGGTGCATGGGTCGCGGCGTATCGGTTCGCAGCCCATGTGGTTTGCGAACTGAACCGCGGAGCCTGTCGTGTTCGATCCTCGTCCCTACTCTTCTCTGGCCTTTTCCGTTTCGTTACTTCTAACCCCGGCGCTGCAAGCCTTCGGCGCGGAGGGCGACGGTGAAATTCACAACGTCGTCGTCACCGCCAATCGCATCGAGCAGCCGCTGTCGCGCGTCGGTGATTCGGTCACCGTGATCTCATCGAAAGAACTGCGGCGCAGTCAGAAGACCGCGATTTCCGATCTGCTGGCGACGACGCCAGGTGTGACCATCGCGCGTAACGGCGGCCTCGGCGGCACCACGACGCTGCGCATTCGTGGCGCCGAGTCGGATCAAACCGTCGTGCTGCTCGATGGCGTAAAACTCAACGATCCCTCGCAGGCCAGCGGCGGCTTCAACTTCGGCAATCTGATCGCCGGCGAATATTCCCAGATCGAAGTGCTGCGCGGTCCACAGTCGACGCTGTGGGGCAGCCAGGCGATCGGCGGCATCGTGAACGTCATCACGACGACGCCGGAAGGACCGCTGTCGGGAGCGGTGTCCGCCGAAGGTGGCTCATATGAAACAGCATTCGTGCGCGCCCACGCCGAAGCAGGCAGCGAACGTTTTGCCTGGCGCGTGGCCGGCGGCTATCTGACGACGAACGGCATCTCCGCCTTCGATCGCGATCTCGGCGGCGTGGAGCGCGACAGCGATCGCAACGTCGGTTTCCACGCGCGCGGCATATTTCATATCAACGAGAACGTCTCCGCCGAAGTACGCTCGACCTGGAGCGACAACCGCTCGGAATTCGACGGCTTTCCGTCGCCGGCCTTCCGCCTCGCCGATACGCCCGAATACGGCAGCACTGAAGAGCTGGTGACTTACCTTGGTTTGAATGCCAGCGCGTTCGATGGACGCCTGGAGAATCGCGTCGGCTTCGCGTACACGGACACCGATCGCGAAAACATCGATCCGAGCTCGCCCGTGCCGGTCACCTTCGATGCATACGGCCGCAACAAGCGTTGGGAATATCAAGGCACGCTGCTGGTCAGCGATGCGATCACCGGCGTCATCGGCCTGGAATCGGAGCGCTCGGAGTTGAGCTCCGCCTCGCCCACCACGTTCGATCCGAACCCGACGCCGCTCGGGGGCGATGTGAGGTTGGACAGCGCTTACGGACAGCTCACGGTGACGCCGATCGACGCGCTCACGATTACCGGCGGGCTGCGCTACGACGATCACGATACATTCGGCGACAACACCACGGCGCGAGCTTCGGCTGCCTGGTCGGTCACGTCGTCGACGCTGTTGCGCGCGAGCTATGGCGAAGGCTTCAAGGCGCCGACGCTGTATCAACTGTACAGCCAGTACGGCAATCTCGATCTGAACGCCGAGGAAGCCGAAGCGTGGGATGCTGGCATCGAGCAGCGTTTGTTGGACCAAAAGCTGGTGTTGGCGGCTACCTACTTTCACCGCGACACGACCGACATGATCGACTTCGTTTCGTGCTCCGACGATGTGCCCACACCGCGATGCCAGGCTCAACCCGATGGCTACTACGACAACGTGCAGAAGGCGCAAGCCAAGGGCGTGGAGTTCAACTTGACGGCGCAGATCACCGAGCGCCTGGCGCTCAATGCGAACTACACCAGCATGGAATCGGAAAACGCCGCACGTGGCAGCGACAACTTCGGTCGTTCGCTGCCGCGTCGTCCGAATGAAACCGCCAACGCGCAGGTCAGCTACGATTGGCCGATCGGATTGACGACCGCCGTCGCCGTTCAACACGCGGGCCGCAGTTACGACAACGTGAGCAACACCACCGTGCTCGACGGCTACACGCTGGTGGACTTCCGCGCCTCGTACTCAGTGACCAAATCGCTGGAAGTGTTCGGGCGCATCGAGAATGCGTTCGATCAGGACTACGAGACCGTGCGTCGCTATGGAACGTATGGCCGCACCTTCTACGGCGGCTTGCGTCAGAGCTTCTGACCATTGCGAATGAACAGCGGCGCCGATATCGCAGCCGGTCGCTTTGCTCACCATGGCGGTCGGCTGTGCGTCGCGCGTTCGCTGTTTCCAAACGTGCCACAGCCGTGGATCGATCTGTCCACGGGAATCAATCCACATTGGTATCCCGCGCCGTGCGCTTCAGCCCACGAGCGCAATCGTTTGCCGGAACCGACCGAGCTTGCGCGATTGGAAGCAGTCGCGGCGGCCACTTTCAACGTTGACGATCCAGCGCGAGTCGTCGCGACCGGCGGCACAGAGAACGTGCTGCGACTGTTGCCGTATGTTTTGAAATTGCCGAGCGCGGTGATTGCTGGCCCTACTTACGGCTCGCACGCTGACGCCTGGCAGCGCGCTGGCGCTTCGGTGCGTAGTGTTGTGGATTCGGAGTTGTCCGCGAACGCTGAGACAGGCAGCGCGCTGACCATCGTCAATCCAAACAATCCGGACGGCCGCCTGATCGTCCGCGAACAGCTGCAGTCATTGCACGATGCGTGGAGCGGCCGTGACGGTGTGTTGATCGTCGATGAAGCGTTCGGCGATCTCGAACCGCAGCACTGTGTCAGCGATATCGCGGGCAGCACGGTTGCTCCTCGCATGATCGTTCTGCGCTCGTTCGGTAAGTTTTATGGTTTGGCGGGCGTGCGGCTCGGGTTCGTGATCGCCTCGCCCGCGATTGCTACGCAGGTCCGCCAGTTGCTCGGCGACTGGCCGGTGTCCGTCGATGCGCTGCGCGCCGGGCTTGCCGCTTATGCGGACAGCGAGTGGGCACAAGGCATGCGCGCACTACTCAATACCTCAGCACAGCGACTGGATGAACTGCTGACCAGCAATGGCATGAGCATCGTCGGCGGCACATCACTCTATCGACTCGCTCGCGCGTCGAACGCACGCGCTCGCTTCACTCAACTGATTTCGCACGGCGTGCTGGTCCGGCCTTTCGATTACGATGCAACTTTACTGCGCTTCGGTCTGCCCGGCAGCCGCGAAGATTGGCAGCGCCTGACCAAAGCGCTCGAGGAACAACCGTGACCACGCCTCAGGATGATATGTCCGAAGCCGAGCGCGATCGGCTGCACGCCGAGGAAATGAAACGCCGGCAGGAAGAGCGACGCGCCGAGCGCGCGGCCCGGAAACAGCGTGGCGGCCTGCTCCTGGTGCTCACCGGTCCCGGCAAAGGAAAATCGTCCAGCGCCTTCGGCATGGTGGCCCGCGCACTCGGCTGGGACATGCGCGTCGGCATCGTGCAGTTCATCAAGGGCAAGTGGCAGACCGGCGAGAAACATTTCTTCCGCCGCTTCCCGGATCTGGTGACGTTCGACGTGATGGGCGAAGGTTTCACCTGGGACGTGCAGGATCGCCAGCGCGACATCGCCGCCGCCAGCAAAGCCTGGCAGCGCAGCTGCGAGCTCATCAACGATCCGGACTACGATTTCGTGCTGCTCGACGAGCTGAACATCGCGATTCGTAATGACTACGTGAACATCGCGGATGTCGTCTCTTTTTTAAAGGACCGGCCGCGGGACAAGCATGTGTGCATCACCGGCCGCGATGCGCGTCCGGAGCTGATCGAGATCGCCGATCTGGTCACGGAGATGACACTGGTCAAGCATCCGTACAACGCTGGGTTCAAGGCGCAGCGAGGTATCGAGTTTTGATGCGCTGGGTGACATCGCTCTTGGCCGTCGCGCTTGGATGCGCAGGCGGGGCGGTGCATGCGGAGACGCAGCCCGCGCATCCCATGCGAATCGTGTCATTGAACATGTGCGTCGACGCCATCGTTGTCGAGCTGGTGTCACATGATCGAATCGCCGCGTTGAGCCATTACGCGCGTGATCCGCAGCGCTCGACGATTGCTCACATCGCGCAGGGGCTGCCGTTTACTTACGAGACCGCCGAGGAAGTGGTCGCGTTACGACCCGACCTCGTGCTGACGAGTCGTCACTCTGCCATCGCCACACGCAACGCGCTGAAACGCGTTGGCATTCGCTTCGAGCTGTTCGATGTTCCAAGCACCATCGCCGGCAGCCTGGAACAAGTGCGTTACGTGGCTCGATTGCTAGGCGCGGAACGCGAGGGTGAGGCGATGGTCGCTCGTATCGAACGAGCGTTGAATGCTGCCCGCTTGCCCGCTGGAGAACAGCCATTGACGGCGGCGGTGTATCAACCTGGCGGATTGTCCGCGGGCGCGGACACGGTGGTCGGCGAACTCATGCAGCTCACCGGCCTGCACAACATCGCCGCTCGCTATGGCGTCAAAACATATCGTCCGCTGCCGCTGGAAGTGTTGGTGTCGTCGCCACCCGATGTGTTGTTGGTCGGCGAGACGTCGCCCGGTGCGCCGCTGAAGTCGGAACGCATCGTGCGCCATCGCGCGCTGCGAGCATTGGAGTCGCAGATGACTCAGGAAGTCTTCCCAGCGCGATTTCTATATTGCGCGGGTCCGGCCATGGTCGAAGCCTCCGCTACATTAGTCGCCGCGCGTGAGCGTGCACGTCGAGACCGGGCTTCGCGTGGAGTCGTCGATCAACGAGCCGCGACGGAGCGGAGCCTGCGATGACCAAACGTCCGTGGGTCATTCCCTCGCTGCTGATCCTCGCCGGCATCCTCACGGTGCTGTCCATCGCTATTGGACGCGTCACGTTGACTTGGGGTGTTTGGTCGGCGCAAGACGCCGTGAGCCGCGCGATCCTGGTCGAGTTGCGCTTGCCTCGCGCCATCCTCGGCGTGCTGGTCGGTGCGTCGCTCGGCCTCGCCGGAGCGGCCATGCAAGGTTATTTGAGGAACGCGCTCGCCGAGCCGGGAACGCTCGGCATCTCGGCGATGTCCGCATTGGGCGCAGTGCTCAGCATCTTCTTCAACATCGCTGGACTGCATCCGTGGATACTGCCGATCTGCGGCGTGATCGGCGGCATGTCCGGCATGATGGTTTTGTTTGTTTTGTCCGGCCGCACCGCCAGCGTGCTGACGCTGGTGTTGTCGGGCATGATTCTGAGCGCGCTGGCGATCGCCGGCATTTCCCTGGCGTTGTCTTTATCGCCCAGCCCCTGGGCCGCGGGCGAAATCGTTCGCTGGATGCTCGGCGGGCTCACCGATCGCGGCTTCGATGAACTCAGCAACGCCGCACCATTGATCCTCATTGGTTGTGTGGCCGTACTCGGCTGCCGGCGATCGCTCGACGCATTGACGCTTGGCGAAACCGGCGCCCGCTCCCTCGGTATCGATTTGAACCGCACTCAGTGGCAACTCGCGCTCGGCATCGGATTGATCGTCGGCGGCAGCACCGCGGTCACCGGCATGATTGGCTTCGTCGGCTTGATCGTTCCCCATCTCATGCGACCGCTGGTCGGTTCGCGTCCCGGTGCGCTGCTGATTCCCAGCGCAATCGCCGGCGCAGCGCTGGTGCTTGCCGGCGACATCGTCGTGCGGCTGTTACCTGGCGGATCGGAGCTGGAGTTGGCGGTGGTGATGTCGCTGGTCGGCGCACCGTTCTTTTTCGTGCTGTTGCATTCGATGCGGCGGAAGCTCACATGACGCGCTCAGCCAGCACTTTCACGATTCGTGGATTGCGCTTTCTGCGCGGTAGTCGAGCCGTGCTCGATTCAATCGATCTGCAGCTGCAATCAGGATCGGTGACGGCCGTGCTCGGCCCCAATGGCGCAGGCAAGTCGACGCTGTTGTCCTGTGTCGCGAGCCTGCTGACTCCGGCGCAAGGTGATATCGAGTTGGATGGCGTTTCATTGCGCACGATTCCAGCGACGCAACGCGCGCGACGCATCGCGTTCCTGGCGCAGACGCCCGAGATTGCGTGGGATGTCGATGTTGAAACGCTGGTGAGCCTCGGCCGCATTCCCTTTCATGGAGTTACCAGTGACGCTGAGGATAGAGCCGCGATCGCGCGCGCGATGGAACGAACTCAAGTTACGCAGTGGGCCACTCGCACGGTGACGACGCTCTCCGGCGGCGAGCGTGCTCGTGTCCTGCTGGCACGCGTACTCGCGGGCGAGTCGGATTGGATTCTGGTCGATGAACCGTTCACCGGCTTGGATCCTTCGCATCAGTTCGAAGCGGCGGAGTTGTTGCGATCGGTGGCGGAGCAAGGCGGCGGCGTGGTGCTGACGATTCACGATCTGACGCTCGCCGCTCGCATCGCCGATCGCGTGGTGATTCTCAACCAGGGCCGCATCGTCGCCGACGGAGCGCCGCGAGCCGCGCTCACTCCTGAGGTTCTACGCGATGTTTATGACATCGAAGCGCAGTGGCTGAGCGATCCCAACGGCACGACGCCGCCGACGATTGCGATTCATGGACGCAAGCGTGTGGGCTGAGCCATGGCTGCTGCTCGCCGCGCTGGTGGTGGAAGCCTGCGTTGGCTATCCGCAATGGATATATCGTTCGATACGTCACCCCGTCGTCTGGATGGGTCATGCGATCGACACGATTGAACGATCTTGGAACAAACCGGAACTCACCGATATTGCGCGTCGTTTGCTAGGGATTCTGACCGTGGCCCTGGTTGCCGGAAGCGCGGGATTCATTGGTTACATA
>JBEVKA010000328.1:0-8837 GCA_040509855.1 Steroidobacter sp. | reverse complement strand
CGGCGAGCGTCTGCATGATCTTGCTCGGCGCATCGGCAACGAACTCGCTGTGAATGCGCAGATCGAACAATGCGAACTCGAGCTGTCGAACCGTCTGCATGCCAGCCTGGAACGTGCGTGTGCCGAGCAAGCGACGCAGCTCGGCCTCGGGCAACGGCTCGCCAGTCTCGACGTGCGCTGAGATCAGCGGAATCACTTCCGCACGCCACGCGAAGTTCTCCATGAACTGACTCGGCAGCTCGACCGCATCCCAAGCGACGCCGTTGATGCCGGCGATGCTGGGATAGTCGACTCGCGTGAGCATGTGATGCAACCCATGGCCGAACTCGTGGAACATGGTCACGACTTCGGAATGCGTCAGCAGCGACGGCTGCGAGCCCACGGGAGGCATGAAGTTACACACCAGATAGGCGACGGGAAGCGATGTGGTGCCGGCACCCAGGCGCTTGCGGCCCACGCACTCATCCATCCAAGCGCCGCCGCGCTTTTTGGGACGAGCATACAGGTCGACGAAGAATCCGCCGCGACGTGAGCCATCGCCGTTGAGGATGTCGTAGAAGTGTGCGTCCGGATGATAAACGTCGACACCATCGCGCTCGACGATCTTCACTCCGTAGAGCTTCTCGGCGACTGCGAACATTCCCGCGAGTACCCGAGGCAGCGGGAAGTACGGGCGCAGCGCTTCCTCGGACAGATCGAAACGTTCACGCTTCAGCCTCTCTGCGTAGTACGCGACGTCCCAGGCATTCAGTGAGCGGCCCGCGAACTTGCTGAGATCGTCAAACTCACGCTGCGCGACCGGCCGGCTCTTGGTCGACAGTTGATCGAGGAAGCCGCGCACCTCGCCCACCGACGACGCCATCTTGGTGGCCAGCGAGTACTCGGCGAAGTTCGGGAATCCGACCAGGCTCGCCACCTCGTTGCGCACGGCGAGAATCTGATCCATCAACGCGCTGTTGTCCCAGCGGCCGTCGTTGCCATCTTGATCCGACGCGCGCGTTACCCATGCGTGATAGAAATCGTGGCGCAACGGTTCGTGCGCGCCATGCATCAGCACGGCTTGATAATTCGGCGCATCGAGCGCGAACAACCAACCCTGCAAACCTTTCGCTTCAGCGGCTGCACGCGCGCGTTCGACGATCGGCGTCGGCAGTCCTTCGATTTCCTTGGACTCGGTGATGTGACGCGACCACGCATTGGTGGCGTCGAGCACATTCTCATCGAACTTGGATTGCAGCGTCGCCAGCTGCTCCACCAGCGCCTTGTAGCGTTGTTTCTTTTCCGCCGAGAGCGCAACGCCAGCGAGGCGGAAATCCCGCAAGGCGTTCTCGACCAGCTTGCGCTGACCGGCCGACAACCGCGCACCTTCGTTCTTCAGCACGGCTTCGTACGCTTGATACAAACGCTCGTTCTGCGCCAGGTCGGTGTTCCAGGCGGTGAGCAAGGGAAGGCACGCGTTGTAAGCAGCGCGCAATTCGTCGCTGTTCACCACGCCATTCATGTGTCCGACCGGCGACCAGGTGCGCGACAGGCGGTGCTGCATTTCTTCCAAGGGTACGACCACGGAATCCCACGTCGCGGCGTTCCCGCTCAACAACTTGGTCAGCTCGCCGCGATTGTCGTCGAGCAGCTTGCGAATTACGCCTTCGACCTCGATGGGCTTGATGGCGGAGAACACCGGCAATTGCACCGACGCGTCGGCTGGGGTCGCGGTAGCCATGAGGGACCTGTGCGTGAAGAGGAGGGCGGGGCTGCCGATTCTAAAGAGCTTCGGAAGCCAATGACACCCGCCAGCCGGACGCGCCGACCTCGGGTGTCCTGAATATATGGCTGGCAATTGCTCCTGCATTGCCGACATTTCCGCCGTCCGTGGCGGTCGCCGGCTATTTGGATTTCACCCAGTAGGCGATTGCGATGCAGGTTCCTGCTACGACCACTGTCCAGCGCAGCACGGCGGGGGGCAGCTTGCCAGCCAATTTCCCACCCAATGCGCCGCCGATCAGCGCGCCAACGGCCATGACCGCCGCAGCGGGCCACACCACTTGATCGGAGAATAGGAAAAACACCGCGGCGGCGATGTTGACGCTGAACGCCAGCACCTGTTTCAAGGCATTCAGCCGCGTGAGCGTGTCATCCAGCGTCAGGCCCAACACGGCCAGCAGCAGCACACTCATGCCTGCGCTGAAAAATCCGCCATAGACCGCAGCCGCCGCTATCGGCAGCGCCGAGAACAGCATGGTGTGTCGTTTGTGCGCCGGGTTGGACAGCCGTTTGCTGACGAACTTTTTCACCGGCTCCTGAACCGCGAGCAGCAGCGACGCGGCGAGGATCATCCAAGGAACCAGCGCGGTGAACGTGCGCTCGCCCGTACGCAATAGAATTACGCCGCCGACGAGGCCACCCAGAATGGCCACCGGTACCAGCAACAGCAGTTGAGCGCGTTGTCCTTTGAGGTTGGGTAATTGCGCGATGGTCGCGCCGAAGTAGCCGGGGCACAGCGCAATCGCATTGGTAATGTTTGCCGCTACTGGCGGCACGCCGACTGCGACCAGCACCGGAAAGCTGATTAATGTGCCGCCGCCCGCCAGCGCGTTGATCGCACCGGCCCCGACCGCCGCCAGCGCGGCAATCAGCAAGTCGAAATGAGTCATCGTTCAACCGTCTCGTGCGGTTCGCGCGCGCCTTCTTGACACTCGCCGCTCGTGAGGCGAGGCTCGATCCGTGACGCTACAAACCTATCGCAACATCGCTCCCTCACTCGGAGCGCGTGTCTATATTCATCCGGCCGCGGTCGTGATCGGCAAGGTCTCGATCGGCGACGACTCATCGGTGTGGCCAACGGCGGTGATACGCGGTGACGTGAACTCCATCGAGATCGGCGCGCGCACCAGCATCCAGGATGGCTCCGTTCTGCATGTCACGCACGACGGTCCGTACGCACCCGGCGGACGTGCATTGTACATCGGCTCCGACGTTACGATCGGTCAGCGCGTTACTTTGCATGCGTGCACGATCGGCAACGCCTGTCTCATCGGCATGGGCGCGATCCTGTTGGATAACGTGGTGACCGAGGATCTGGTGATGATCGGCGCGGGCAGCCTGGTGCCGCCGGGGAAAGTATTAACGACGCGTGGACTTTATGTTGGCAGCCCCGCACGTCGCGTGCGGGACCTGACGGAAAAGGAAATCGAATTCCTGACTTATTCCGCCGCCCATTACGTCAAAGTCAAAGACGAATATTTGCGGGCCGGCTAGAGGCTAAGTTTCAGGCCTGCTTCTTGACCGCTTCGAGCACCGGCTGGGTGTCGGGCTTGACGCCGCGCCAGAGCAAGAATGCTTCGGCGGCTTGTTCCACCAGCATGCCCCAGCCAGTTTCTGCGCGACCCGCGCCGGTGCTCTTGGCCCAGCGCGTGAATGAAGTGTCGCCTTTGCCGTAGGCCATGTCGTAGCACAAGGTTGCTGGCCCGATGGCGCCGCGAGGAATGGGAGGAATCTCGTCCTGCAAGCTCGCGGACGTTGCGTTGATGACCAGATCGAACACGCCGTCGCTGATTTCCTCGAAGGCGCAGCCGCGCAACGTTCCCAGCGTCGCGAATTCTTTGGCGAGATCGACGGCACGCGCCGATGTTCGGTTGGCGATCTCGAGGCGCTCGGGAGCTTCGGCGAGCAATGGGCCAATCACGCCACGCGACGCGCCGCCGGCGCCGAGCAACAGGACTCTCCTGTTGGAAATATTGAAACGAAGATTGTGCGTGAGATCGGTGACGAGTCCGGCGCCGTCGGTGTTGTCGCCCAGCAGGCCGTCGTTTCTAACTGCAATCGTGTTCACAGCTCCGGCAATCTCGGCGCGAGGCGTGCGATAGCGCGTGACGATGTTGGCCGCTTGTTTGTGAGGCACGGTGATGTTCAATCCCCTGCCGCCGCTGGCGAAGAACGCGCCTACCTCGCGCTCGAAGTTCTCAGTCGCAACAGCCATGCGCGTATAAGTCATGCGCTGGCCGGTCTGTTTGGCGAACAAGCCGTGAATGAACGGCGACCAGCTGTGCTGAATCGGGTAACCCACGACGGCATAGCGATCGGTGGTCGCGTCGTTCATCGGCGGTTTCTCCATGGACGAGGGTTCAGCGAGTTTCTTTCAGCCAGCCTGCGACGCGCTTGGCGAAGTAGGTGAGGATGCCGTCCGCACCGGCGCGGCGGATGGACATCAATGTTTCCAACACCACGCTGCGTTCGTCGAGCCAGCCGTTCTTGAAAGCGGCGACTTGCATCGCGTACTCGCCGCTCACTTGATACACGAACGTTGGCGCGCCGAATGTATCTTTCACCCGACGCACGATGTCGAGGTAGGGCAGGCCGGGCTTGACCATTATCATGTCCGCGCCTTCCTGCAGATCGAGCGCGACTTCGCGTAGCGCTTCGTCAGAGTTGGCGGGATCCATCTGATAGTTATATTTGTTGCCCTTGCCGAGATTGCCCGCCGAGCCGACGGCATCGCGGAACGGTCCGTAGTAGTTCGATGCATACTTCGCGGCGTACGCGAGGATGCGAGTATTCATGTGGCCAGCGAGTTCGAGCGCCTCGCGAATCGCGCCGATGCGGCCATCCATCATGTCGCTCGGAGCGACCACGTCCGCGCCGGCTTCCGCATGCGACAGCGCTTGTTTCACCAATGCTTCGACGGTGATGTCGTTGACCACATAGCCGGATGCGTCGGTGATGCCGTCCTGGCCATGACTGGTGTAAGGATCGAGTGCGACGTCGGTGATGACGCCGAGCTCTGGCACCGCCTTTTTGACGGCGCGCACGGCGCGCTGTGCCAGCCCTTCGGGATTCCAGGCCTCCGTGCCATCGTTGCTCTTGGCCTGCGGATCGGTGACCGGGAACAGCGCCAGCGCCGGCACGCCCAGCTTCGCCAGCTGCTCGGCCTCGCGCACCAGTTCGTCGATGCTCACGCGCTCGATGTCCGGCATGCTGGCAACAGCCTGACGCTTGGCGTGGCCTTCGATGACGAACATCGGATAGATCAGATTGTCCGCGCTCAGCGTGTTCTCACGCATCAAGCGGCGCGAGAATTCGCTGTACCGCATGCGGCGCATGCGGGTGCGAGGGAATTCACCTGATTGCTGCGGATTAAACATGACGGCTTCCGGTCGAGGTGACTGGGAGAATTGGGGAGTGCGAGAATGCGCCCTAGTCTACACCTGCACCATAATAAGCCACATGCGTGAACCCATCCGCTGCACCTGGGCCCTGGGCGGCAACGATCTCTACATCGAATACCACGACGAGGAATGGGGCGTGCCGGCCTGGGACGACCGCACCCAGTTCGAATTCCTGATTCTGGAAGGCGCGCAGGCGGGCCTGTCCTGGTCGACCATTCTCAACAAGCGCGAAGGCTATCGCGCGGCGTTCGCAGAGTTCGACCCTGAACGAATTGCCGGGTTCGGCAAACGTGATGTCGCGCGGCTGATGAAGGATCCGGGCATCGTGCGCAATCGCCTCAAGATCGAGTCCGCGATCGGCAACGCCACGTCCTTCCTCGAATTCCAGGGCGACTTCGCCAAACACTTGTGGAGCTTCGTTGGCGGCAAGCCGATTCAGAACAACATCGGCGCGCACGGCGGCGTGCCCGCCACCAGCGCCGAGTCAGACGCACTGAGCAAGGATTTGAAGAAGCGCGGCTTTCGTTTCGTCGGCAGCACCATCATCTATGCACACATGCAGGCCACCGGCATGGTGAACGATCATCTCACCGGATGTTTCAGGCACAAGCAGTGCAAGGCGCTGGGGAAGAAGAAGTGACTGGTGACTACTGACTAGTCAGAGTGATCTCATGAACCTTTCAGCCACAGCAGTTGTCTCTGACCAGTCAGTCAATAGTCACTTCTCATTCGGGAACTAGCCAGCGCACATCCACGCCGCCCATACCGTCGGGCGCGAGTGCCTGGTGAGCTTCTCGCAGCGAAGGCAGGATCTCTTCGTCGAACTGCCATGGTGGATTGACGACGATCAAGCCCGAGCCGTTCAAGCCCAGCGGTGAGTCCGCGGGGCGCACGCTCAATTCCACCAGCAATAGTTTTCGTAACGATGAGGCTTGCAGCGCCGCGTGCAGACGCTGTGTCTCGCGGCCGGCTTTGAGCGGATACCACAGGGCGAACATGCCGTTCGACCAGCGACTCACACTGAGGTACAGCGCGCGCTCGACTTGAGCGAATTCATTTTCGGATTCGTACGGCGGATCGATGAGCACCAGGCCGCGATTCTCACGTGGTGGCAGATAAGTTTTCAGCGCGGCGTAACCGTCGCCGCAAACCACCGATACGCCTCGGCGTCCGCGCGTCGATTGCTCTAGCGTCTGCGCTTCGGTGATTTGTTTCTCGACCAGCACGACACGATCTCCCGGCCGCATCTCGCGCACGGCCAGCACGGGTGAGCCCGGATAGCGACGCGCGCCGATCGCGGACATCTCGTCAGGGGAACTAACCGCGTCCAGGTAGCGCCGAAGATCAGGGCTGGGGCGGACGATGGTCGATGCGCGTCCGATGCCGCCCTGCCATTCATTGCCACGCGTGGCGTCGGCGGAGTTCAGGTCGTACCAGCCGCGGCCGGCGTGCGTATCGAGATAGAACAGCGGCTTGGGTTTGCGCTTGAGCCGTTCCAGCAGCGCGAGCAGCACGATGTGTTTGTGAACGTCGGCGAAGTTGCCGGCATGGAATGCGTGGCGATAATTCACGGCAAGGCTTTATCCCGGAGTGACCCATGATCGTACTGAATTCTTCCGCCGCGCGTCGCTATCAGAAGGTAATGGCAATGATGGTATTCGCATCCATGACTGCTGCTTGCGGCGACACGTCGAGCGCACCGCCAAACCCGCCTGCTCAGAACGACGCCGCGTCCGCTGCGACAGGTGAAGTGCCTCAGCAGATCCTCGCGATATTTCGTGATGATCTGGCGCGTCGCGCGTCGGTGAATCCTGAAACCATCACCGTCGTGAGTTCGACCGAACAGCAGTGGCCGGACGCTGCGATGGGATGCCCGAAGCCCGATGAGATGTACGCGCAAATGATCGTGCCGGGCTATCGCGTGGTGCTGCAGGCGAGCGGCGAAAAGTATGCGTATCACGCCGACCAGAACGGCAATTTCGTCGTGTGCGCCAATGGCCTCGCGTTGCCGCCGGCGAAACAATAGATCAGGAGAGCTCGCGCAACCAATCGCGCGGTCGCAGGAAATCTGCATACAACCGCGCTTCGGGCGAGCCGGGTTCGGGCTGCCAGTTATATTCCCAGCGCACCAGCGGCGGCAGCGACATCAGGATGGATTCGGTGCGGCCGCCGGATTGCAGACCGAACGAAGTACCGCGGTCGTACACCAGGTTGAACTCGACGTAGCGTCCGCGGCGATACAGTTGGAACTGTCGCTCGCGCTCGCCATACGGATGATCCTTGCGACGCGTGACGATCGGCAGGTAGGCGGCGAGAAAACTGTCGCCGACGCTGCGCTGGTAGGCGAAGCAACGTTCGAAGCCCCACTCGTTCAGGTCGTCGAAGAACAGGCCACCGACGCCGCGGGTCTCGTTGCGATGTTTGAGAAAGAAATATCGATCGCACCAGTCCTTGTGCTTGGCATAGACATCGTTGCCGAAAGGTTCGCATGCTTGCTGCGCGGTTCGGTGCCAGTGCAGGACGTCCTCGTCGAATGGATAGAACGGCGTGAGATCGAAGCCGCCGCCGAACCACCAGACCTGGCGATCGCCGCGCGTGGCGAAGAAACGCACGTTGGCGTGCGTCGTCGGCACGTACGGATTGTTGGGGTGAATGACGAGCGAAACGCCGGCCGCCATCCACTGCGCGTCGGCAAGTTCGGGCCGCTGTGCAGTGGCGCTCGGAGGCAAACGCGCGCCGGTCACATGTGAGAAGTTGACGCCCGCCTGTTCGAAAACGGCGCCGCCGCGCAGGACGCGACTTTCACCGCCGCCGCCCTCAGCTCGATCCCACTTGTCAGCAGCGAACTTTGCCTCGCCATCGGCGACTTCGAGCGACGAACAAATGCGATCCTGCAATCCGCGCAGGTAGGCGAGTACGGCATCGGCGTCGATCGTGGACATGATGTCTGTTGCAAACGGGCGATGTCACAGCTACTTCGAACGCTTGCTAGCGGCGCTCTTGGTTGCGGTCTTGCTCGCGGGCGTTTTCGCCGCCGTCTTGGCTGCCGCTCGCACTGGAGTCTTGGCCGCGGACCTCGACGTTGCAGATTTAGCAGGTGCTTTCTCAGCCGTCTTCGCAGGCGCGCTCTTGGTCTTGGCCGCTGCCTTCTTCGGCTTCTCCGCCGTCTCGGGAGCAGCAGTTGCAGGCGCCGCAGTCTTCTTCGCGAAGCGACCAAATCGCCCTTTGCCGCGTTCGGGCGCAGCAGCGATCAGCTCCTTGCATTCATTCAAGGTCAGCGACTTGGGCTCGCGATCCTTGGGAATCTTGGCGTTCTTCACCCGATCGGTGATGTACGGACCGTAGCGGCCGTTGAGCACCTGAATGCCGGCTTCGGGGAAGTCGAGGATGATGCGGTTGGCGTCGAGCTCTTCCTTGGCTTTGATGAGCTCCAGCGCGCGCGGCAGCTGGATGGTGTACGGATCGTCGTCCTTGATGGAAACGAACTTCTTGGCGCCATATTGAACGTAGGGCCCGAAGCGGCCGATCGCGACGCGAATGGCCTCGCCATCGGCGGTTTCGCCCACCGTGCGCGGCAATGTGAACAACTCCAGCGCTTCGGCGAGCGTGATTGCGTCCATGCGCTGCGTGGCTTTCAGGCTCGCGAACTTGGGCTTTTCCTCGTCGTCCTTGGTG